>DATIEH010000282.1:0-7830 GCA_035455905.1 Binatia bacterium
TTCGTTCTGCACATCGATGGTCAGAGTGATATCGGGCGCTCCGTCTGCCACAGGCACGGGAACATTGCTCAATTTGTTGGTCGGGCCATTCTTTCTCGCCTGACTGTTGAACGGGTAGCGGTTACAAACAAATTGGGCAAACTGATCGAAAACTTCCATCAACTTAAAATTCGTCCAGAGGTGGGAGTCTTGAGTTAAGGCGATTAGATCAGGGTCCGTTCTCAATTGAGCCAGCCACCGGGCGCGCGGCGCCTTTTGCTCGGCGATGAAATTTTGCACCGCAGGGTCATTGCGATAATCGGGCATGCTCGGCAAGAGTCCCATTCCCTGACTTAAAAGTGCTTCGCCGTGCATCGAAACAAAATAAGCGGCGTACGGATCCCGGCTCGCCAGCCGCTCGATCACGCCGCGATAAAGATCCAGCCAAACTCCCTGGCCCAGATGCTTGATGCTGCCGATGTAGTCCGATGGATAACCTTGCTCGTTGACCGACGGTTTGATCTCCCATTCCCACCAGCCGCTATCGTGCTCCTGTGCCGCGAGGACCATGGAAGCGTATGGGCGAAGTCTGGCGAATCGATCATTGCCCCAGTGAGCCGCGATCCATCCGGCGATGCGCGAGTGATCGATCTGCAAAATCAGTAACAGTCTCGAATCATCATAGGGGCATACCATCATGGGTTTTAGCCTCCGAGATTGGCGGTATCTCTCTCAAACGGGCCGTCATCCATTATGCAAGCGTAACCATAGCTACGCGCGATCGGGGACATTGTCCAATATATATTATTCATGGTAGGCATAGAAAAACGGTTATGGATCAACAGCTAGAGTAATTGCTATGACTTTCCATCAACTGGAAATATTCGACGCCGTCGCCAAACAGGCGAGCATTACCCAAGCTGCGCGAAAAATAAAAATCAGCCAGCCGTCGGTATCCAAACAGTTACGCTTTCTCGAGCGCGAGTGCGGGGTCAAGCTTTATGTGAAATTCGGACGGGGTATCAAGATAACGGAAGAGGGCCGCATGCTGCATAACGCGGCCAAACCGATTTTGAAGCAGATGGAAGAGCTTCGCGTGTCTTTCTTAAACAATGTTACCGATGCTCGCAATGTCACGATTCGGGTCGGGAGCACGCCAAGTCCGGGTGCGTTCTTTTTGCCGGGCGTGCTAAAGTCCTTCGTTAAACTCAATCCGAAGATTCATCCGACGCTGCGCACCGGTTACCCTGATGCGATTAAAGCGATGGTACTCGACGGCGAGGTCGATATTGCTGTCACCACGATTGCGCCTTCTCATCCGGAGCTCGTCGAGGAGTCCATTGCTTCCGAACAAATCGTGGCGATAGTTTCTGCCAAGCATCCGTTGGCCAGTAAAAAAAAGTTGAGCGAGAGCGAAGTCAGCAAAGTTCCCTTCATCATGACCACGGATGGCCGGATCGCGGATGAGATCAAAAGGATCGGTTTACGCCTCAATGTCGTGATGTGGTGCGAGTCTGTAGACCTTAAGAGGGCGGCCGTTGAGGCGGGACTCGGTGTCGGGCTCTTTTACCGCGGCAGCGCCGAGGCGGGTTTAAGGCAGGGCTACTTTAAGGCGCTAGAAATACCGAAACTGAAGAATATCAAAATCACCTGCTACGTAGTCTATCGAAGAGGTATTCGCCTTTCGCCAAACTTGAGTAGTTTATTATCCTTGCTCCGCCGTTCTTCAGCCGCTCGACCCGGCATTAACAGGTAAAAATTTGGCCGTGGATACGGCCGCGGCAACGCGCAAAAGAAATTTGCAGCGGTTGCTATCTCTTCCCAACTTGATAGTAGTCAGGAAATTCAAAATTGCAGGATGAAAAATGGCGGAGCAGAAAATTTTAGCGGATGTATTGAAGCGCATTGATCGCAACGAGCTCGCCCAATTAACCAAAGAGCTTGTCGACATTCCGAGTCCGACGGGCGCGGAGCGGGCGATTGGCGAATTTATCTTGGATTGGTTCTCACGACACGGCATCAGGAGCGTCAGGCAGCAAATCAGCCCTGAGCGCATCAATGCGGTAGGAATCATCGAAGGCAAAGAGAACGGCGTCTCCTTGAGCATCAACGGCCATATGGACACGAGCTACACCGGCACGGAAGAAGATCGAATGTTCTGCCGCGCGCTGGAACCCGATAGTGATCTCAAAGGCGCGGTGCGAGACGGGAAGGTCTTCGGTCTGGGTGCCTCGAATATGAAGTCAGGCCTCGCCGCATTTATGGTTGCGGGGAAAGCAATTCGACAGAGCGGCGCCACATTGAAAGGCGACTTGATCCTCGCTGCTGTCGCCGGGGAAATCTCGCGCACGCCCATCGGTCCGTATCAATCGGAAAATTACCGTGGCGAGGGCACCGGAACGATTCATCTCCTGACCCACGGCATGCAATCCGATTATGCCATCGTTGCCGACCGCTCGGGCCATTCGATCGTGTGGGCGCAAAACGGCGTGGCGCAGTTCAAGATCAGCACCTTCGGCGACCCGCACGCCGCCTGGGGCGTCACCCGCGAGGAAAAACCGCCGGAAGTATCGAGCGCGATTCTCAAAATGATGAAAGTGCTGCAGGCGGTGGACTCGTGGGCGGCCGAGTTCGAGCGCGCGCACGTTTATCAATCGGCGCACGGACCGATCGTACCCAAGGTCAACATCGGTGCGATTCAAGGCGGCGCGCCGTTTCGACCCAATTATTATCCGGGCGTCTGCTCCATTTACGTCGATGTGCGCACGCCGCCGGAACTCCGTCCCGTGCGGGTGCAGCACGAGCTGAAAGTTACCCTCGCCAAACTCGGAATCGAGCACGAGATCGAGATGTATGCGTCGAAAATGGGCTACGAATCGAAAAACGCCGAGCCGATCATCAGAGTCGTGGAAGAAAGCTACCAAGCACTCTTCGGCAAAAAGACGCCGAAGCCGACTGGCCTGCACGCGAGCATCTGGACCGGTACGAACATCTACAATGAAATGGGCATCCCCGCATGCAAGTTCGGTTTGGGTGGAGGTCGCTGGAAACAGCGCTCAGAGCAGATCGACATCGAGGACATTTATCAAGCGGCGCAAGTCTACGCGTGTGCGGCATTGGAAATCTGTAACTGGGAGAAAGCTAAAAACTAAGTAGCCGCGCGCAAGACCTCCGCCTTCTGCGAAAGACCCTCGGATCAGGACTCGTCGCGAAATCAGTAGGCCGTCACCCAATACTTCCAGACGGAGACGAAGCAAGTATTTTTTGAAACGTATGCGCGAACGCATTCATTCGGCGCGGCCCGAATGGGTTTTACCCCATTTGGCGCGCATCGATTTCAGTGTCTCGCCTTCGCCGACGGGCACACGGGTTTGGCGGAGAATCTCCCAAACCTTTTCATGTTCGCTGCGCGCCGCCAGCTCCGCTTCTTGGTTCAGATTTTCCGGCCACAAACCCATCAGATAACCATGCCAGGGTTCCTGTGGCTCGAGCTTCGGGAGGCCGAGCTCTTCCCAGATCTGCTTGGCGCGAACCATAAATTCTTCCTTCGGCAAGGACAGCGGAGGGAAGTCGGCCTTGCGCGTCGCATCGATCAGGAGCGAGGACTCGGAGTTATCGTAGCGGCTCGACGGATGAGTCGCGACCATCCCGATCGGCGTCGCTCCGAACGGGCGATCACGGACGATCTTTACGTCTTTATGGGGCTGTGACCGATGCGTAATCGCCCAGGTGACGGCGACGGGATCTTTGACATTGATGTCCTCGTCCACCGCAACAATCATTTTTCCCACCCGATCGCCGTAGTCGAGGACCGCCTGCATGACGCCCCACGGATCATCGTCATTCCGTTTTTTCAGGCTGACCGCGACATAGGGGCGCATGTTGACCAGCGGCTCGATCATGTGCACGTCTTTGACGCAATCGAAACCTTTGCTGATGATGAAGCGCTTGACCAGGGTCGCCATGCCCATCGCTTTGATTTTAGAGCTTTCGCTCGGCGTGACTTGACTGATGATCGATACCCAGATCGGGTTTTTTCTGTGCGTCACGCACTTGAGCTCGAAGACCGTGCTCAACGTTCGCGGGTCGACATAACCCATGGATTCGCCGTAGGGCCCTTCTTCTTCCATGTAGTTGGTCGGAATAATTCCTTCGAGGACGATTTCAGCAGTGGCCGGAACCTCGAGATCGACGGTCTGGCATTTCACCAGCTTGACCGGAGCGCCCATTAAGCCGCCGGCGAGCGCGAGTTCGTCGATTTCAGGAGGCACTTTTTGCGTTGCGCAGTAGGACACGGCTGGGATAGTCCCGATCACAATTGCGACTTCGAGCGGTTTACCCATGCGACGACACTTCTCCCAGTGCGTTGAGAGATCCTGCGGGGTACCGGACATAAGCCCGGCGGTTGTCGGACCTTTGATCAAGCCGCGGTAATTGCCGACATTGCGTCTGCCGGTATCGGGATCTTTCGTGATCCAATGACCGGCAGTGATGTAAGGGCCGTTATCAAAACCCGGCGTGGACATCGGTACGGCAAATTCCATTAAACCGCCGGCCGCGAGCAACTGGTCGCCCTTGTGAATTTCTTCCTGACAAGAGCCGGAATCAACCATCACTGGATCGATCAGATGATCCATTGCGTAAATCCAACGATCCGCGACTTCATCAGGCCGGCATTTGAGTCCTAAGGAGTAAATCGCCTCGGAACCGGAAAGTCCGCCGACGAGAACTTGGCAGTTATATTTCCGTTTCTTGCCGTCAGTCACGTTGTCGAATAAAAAGCCGCGACGCGCCTCTTCCGGTATACCGCCGCGAAATTGCCAGCGGACCAGCGGCTGAAGCTCGGTGTCTTTGTTGATTTCTCTATGGATGCGGTAAAGTTTGTTATTTGCGTCCAGGGCCGCAATGAACTCGCGCAAATCTTCGTAGGGTTTAGCAAAATTCATAGGGGTTTTGTTATGCTTTTTCACCGCCTTTCGCAAGATCGCCGCAGGAATTTGAACTCTAAACGTGTTACGATCCGGACTAGCAACGAATTCGAGATCTATGGCCGTTAAAATTTTCAACACGCTCAGCAACGAAAAAGAAGAATTTGTTCCGCTTACCGAAGGACAGGTGCGCATGTATGTGTGCGGCGTCACTGTCTACGACTCGGCGCACCTTGGACACTGTCGATTTCTCATCACGTTCGACGTGGTCTACCGCTATCTGCGCTTTCTCGGCTTCGACGTGAGCTACGTGCGCAATTTCACGGACGTCGATGACAAGATCATCAAACGGGCTAACGATGAGCGGGCGAGTTGGGAAGTGATCGCGAATCGTTACATCGATGAGTTTAATCAAGACGCCACGGCGCTTGGATTGCTGGCGCCTGGGATTGAGCCGCGGGCGACCGAGCATATTCCCGAGATGATCGAAATCATCAAGAAACTTGAGCAGAACGGCCATGCCTATCGAATCAATGGAGACGTTTATTATTCCGTTCTGAGTTTTGTGGAGTATGGAAAGTTGTCACGGAAGGATATCGACGAGCTTGAAGCTGGAGCGCGCGTCGAAGTCGATGAGCGCAAGCACTCACCGCTCGATTTCGCGCTCTGGAAGTCGAGCAAGCCCGGCGAGCCGACGTGGGAGAGTCCTTGGGGACCTGGCCGGCCCGGCTGGCACATCGAATGCTCCGCCATGAGCACGAAATATCTCGGGCAACCTTTCGACATCCATGGCGGTGGACGGGATCTGATTTTTCCGCATCACGAAAATGAGATTGCGCAGTCCGAAGCTGCGGCCGGGCAGCCATTGGCGCGCTACTGGCTGCACAATGGATTTTTGAACATCAACCAGGAGAAGATGTCCAAGTCCTTGGGCAATTTCTTCACGATCCGCGAGATTCTCGCCGACTTCGATGCGGTGGCCCTGCGTCATTATTTTCTCTCCAGCCATTATCGAAGCCCAATGGATTTTTCCGTGGATGGACTCACTGAAGCCGCGCGGGCCTCGGATAGGATCTATGAAACTCTCGAGCGGGTTGATCGATTGCAGCGGACCAACTCCGCAACCGAGCCCGATCGGGTACTAATCGAGAGCTTTCGGCGGGAAATGGACGATGACTTCAACACGCCCCGCGCATTGGCTTTGATCTTCGACGAGGTGCGCGCGCTCAATCGCCTATTGGATGAAAAAAAGTCCAAAGGGATCGAAGAAAGATGCGCCGCATTGCGAGTGATGTGTGATACACTAGGACTGCTGCAGCCGGGCTATTTCGAGCGCAAGAAGGTCCGGTTTTTGGCAAAATCGCCAATCAAGGAAGACGAAATAGAGGATTTCATCCGGCGACGCGATCAGGCGCGGCAAGACAAAAACTGGCCAGAAGCCGATCGTTTGCGTGATGAGTTGTCGGAGACGGGCATCATCCTGGAAGATACTCCCCAAGGCACTGTGTGGAAGGTGAAGTGATGACGGTAAGCTCATATCGATGCTTATGCTTCGCACTTGGCGCTGCGGCGCTGGCCCCGTTCTCTCTGGCGAGCGCTCAGGTAGCGCCATCGAACGTGCCGCCCGACATCAGTCTACGCAAATCTGTCCAGAGCCGCGAGTTTCAGGGACGGCAATACGAAGTCGAAGAACGCCAGGTCGGGCGCGGCGATTCGCTATGGCGTATTTTGGTCGAGGAAAAAGGTATCCCCGGACAAAAATTTCGCAGCTATCTCGTTCTAATTCGCGGTTTGAACCCACAAGTGAACAATCTCGACGTCCTGCGCATCGGCGACAAAATATTTGTGCCGCTGCAAATGGAGGAACCCGACGGCCGACGCGCTGCTCAGCCAGCGATATCCAGTCGATCTGGGACGACAGTCGATTATCGAGTGAAGCCCGGCGAACACCTGTATCAGATTTTGCGCGAGCAGTTGAGACTCACGGAGGAGCGCAAGCTGGCGCAATACTACGCGCTGGTTAGAGATTTAAATCCGGAACGGAAAAATTGGGATACATTGGTTGGCGGTGAAATCATTCGTTTGCCCGCTGAAGGACCGGTGCAGACCCAGATAGCGGAAACCGGGAGGAAAACACCTCTAAGCCGTGCAGCCGAGAGTTTTTCTCCGACACAGTCCACTCCAAAGACCGAGGAGAAGAAGAGTTCGACAGTGTATGATGTGCACCGATCTCTGTTCTCCCCCGCGAAAGAGAACTTGCCCCTGTTTTCAAGAGTTGCCGAGGCCATGGGTATAGAGATGCGCCACAGCGGAGAAGAAGTCGTGGATTTGGCCGACGGAACCGTGCGTCTTGCAAGAGGTTCCTATCCGGTGGCCTACGATTCGGCGTTCAACCAGAGAATGGTTGTGGATCCCGACAGCAAGATCTCGGCAACTCTCGCCGCCAAACTGAGTGACCCAATAATAGGTGCCCCGGTCCTGTCGTTCGGCAATGGCGAGACGATGCGCGATGCGGTCGGGCAGCTGCTCGCGGGATTGGGTTACCAGGCTTTGCCGGCTGATCAGTCGATCGTCATTCAGGAGGAGGGCGTTACCTTTGAGGCGAAAGGTGATTGGGTCGTTCTTGCGCCTGAGGTGAGCAACAAGACGCAGGAAATGTACGTTATCAATCTTACCGAGAAGTCCAACCAAACCCCGGGATATCTTAAATCCGAGCTGGCAAAAAAGGGATTGCACCTGCGCGAGGTGGCGCTTAAACCCGACAGCCTGATCGATCCGCGGAGTGCTGAAAATAATCAGAGCTTAATTACAGGCGGTCAGACGAAAAGCTGGCCGCGCGATAAGCAGGAGCTCGTTGATGCCTTGCTATTGTTATACGGCGTCACTTTCGGCGTCGCGGAAAAATTACCGGTGGAGCTCGGCA
>DATIEH010000283.1:0-5205 GCA_035455905.1 Binatia bacterium
GGGATTCCCGCTTGCGCGAGACTTCTTGCTGCAGCCGCGACGTTCTCGGCATCATAGTTTGGCTGCCTGCCACCACGTAAAATCACGTGACAATCCTCATTTCCCGTCGTGGAAGCAATGGCAGAACGGCCGGCTTTCGTCACCGCCATGAAATGGTGCGGCGCCTGAGCGGCGCGGAGCGCATCTACGGCAATTCTAATATTCCCGTCCGTGCCGTTTTTGAATCCGACCGGGCACGACAAACCCGAAGCGAGCTCGCGATGCACTTGGCTTTCAGTCGTGCGCGCGCCAATCGCCCCCCATGCAACCAGGTCGCTGATGTATTGCGGCGTAATCATGTCGAGGAATTCACATCCCACGGGCATTCCCAACTCGTTCAAGTCGCGCAGCAGTCGGCGTGCAATTCGGAGTCCCTCGTTGATGCGATAGCTGCCGTCGAGCTCAGGGTCGTTGATCAAACCTTTCCAGCCGACTGTGGTCCGAGGCTTTTCGAAGTAAACTCGCATCAGAATCAGTAGATCCGCCGCGAGCTGGCGCTTTGCCTCGTGTAATCGTTCCGCGAACTCTAAGGCAGCCGTGACGTCGTGGATTGAGCATGGCCCAATAATCACCAACAACCGGTCGTCGGCACCGTGAAGAATTCGATGAATGGCTTGACGTGTCTCCCAGACCGTATCCACCGCTTTGGGGGTTATCGGGAATTCGTTGAGCAATTCTATCGGAGTGATGAGTTCCTGGATGTCTTTGATCCGCAAATCGTCAGTTTTACGTTCCACTGCGCACCGTTAAAGAAGGAAGTTTTTTATTCATATAGGCTAAACTGCATTCGAACGCGAGTGCGTCGACAAACCTGAGGTGGACACACAATTGGTAGCGCTAAAGTTCCAAAGCAGCGGTCGATAGCATGCGCAGCGGACGCGACAGTCAAATAGATCTAACAAAGAACGGAATAGGATGATTTCAGTCGATCTCAGGGTATCCGGCGCGCACGAAATCTCCCCATACTGATCACATGGGCGCCAAACCCTTCAAGGGCTTTGCTAGCAGGTTTTTCTCATCGAGAGCCCGAATCACGGTCGTTACATAGCTCTTAATGGCCGTTTGAACATTATCGGAATCGGTGGTTCGAATCGTACCGGACCAAACGACCTCGTTTTTAGCTATGTCATACAACGTCGTCTCCGACGTGTACTCGTTGTAGCGATAGACACTCGGCGCTCCGTACCAGCCGTACCAGCTCGCCCCGAAATACGGCCCGTAATAGCCAAACCAGGGTGCCGGAAAATAGTTAGGGCCATACTCGGTCTTTCTTTCCACCTGCAGGGGACGCACAACGAGCGCTGCATCAGCACCGAGTTTTTGTGCCTCCCGCTTGATACTCGCCTCGTCCGCCTGCTCCTCTGCGCCTCGCGAATAACTCGGTATACCGTCAATACCCGCGGCCCGTAGCTGAGCGGCGAATTCATCTTCGAGATTACGCCGGATGCTGATTGCGAACCCTGGACCGCTGACGAAAATGCGCTTGAAATTAGCCGAGCTGTAAGCCGGATTTCGCCATTCGTTAATCACCGGATTCGTCGCCGAACAGCCCATGAAGAGCCAGCCCATCAGCACAAGTGCGACGATGCGAAAACCGTATGATTTCACGGTTCCTCCCCTGGACGACCCACAATGCAGGAATAAAAACTTTTGCTATGCCTTTACCCAAGCATAGCACTGGAGGGCAGGGTTTCCAGGCAGCAGACGAACGCGGTTGGGCGGGAAACCCGGATAGTTGCCAACTGGGTTGCAGTCTGAATGATCGCGCTCGGTGCGCCTACCGGGAAGAGCTCAAGTCAAACCAAAGAGTTTTTTTGCGTTGCGCGAAAGGATGTTGAACTTATCCTCCTCGCTGATCTTCGCCGTTTTGATCTCTTCGAGAGTCGCGCAATGTTCATAGCTCGCCGGATAGGAGTAAAACAGGCTGCCAAAAATCAGCCGGTGCGAGCCCACCGTCTCGACAAATTGTTTGATGTACCCGGCGCCGCGTACGTGCGCCGTGTCGAAGAAAATGTTGCGTGTACGCTTGGCGATATCGAGCGCGAGCTGGCTATTGGTATTGGTGGTCAATGCGTCCATCGAGACAAAACTCAGCTCGGGAAATTCCAACGCGAGTCGCTCCAAACGCCACACGGCTTCGAGGTTCGATTCAGCATTGGTATGAATCAGAGGCACTAGACCAAGCTCTCTGACCTTCTTGAGCAGTGGGCGCATCAACTGATGATCGATGGCCAAACCTTGAAAGCGGTGATGCCAAACGACGCCGGCCATTCCCAATTCGTTTTTCATGCGCTCCAATTCCGCCAGCGACCGATTCCCATGCAATGGTTCCACCGTGCCGCAGGCGATCGGAAACCGCTCAGGATCTCGCCGTCGATAGCCGGCTACTGTGTCGTTTGAACGCATGGTGTCCTTGATGCCGTCCGCCTGAATATAGCCGGTGGCGGCGAGTATTGCCGATCGCGAGACGCCGTTGAAATCCATAATGCGCGCGCGATTCGCATAGTCGCGGTCCTGCCAACCGTCCCCTTCCTGCAGGCTTCCTCCGTTTAGTGAACCGAGGTGATGATGAATGTCAAAAATTTCCATACTCTCTCCTCAAGATCATGGTGAATACTAGTCGGATCGCCACTCAATGCTCGTAAGAATAAGTGGTCTGACAATCGACATTTATTAGTCCACAGAAGAAATCTCGCACCGCTGGCTCCAGCATGAAAGCGTCGTACTCGTAGCGTGGACCGTAGCTCGCCCAAATTTCCGTGCCCGGTTCGATGTCCTGCAAAGCGATGAAAACAAAGTACGGATACTCGCAGAGTTGCCGGATCGCGGCGTTCTGAAAGTGAGTTTCGATACCGTTGATTCGGCTCGGCGCAAAATTCGTCCGGCTCACATTGCCACCGAAATCTTTGCTATCGAGATATTTGTACGGATGGGTTTCCTCCCAGGCGCATTCCGGAATAGCGGCCAGATAATGGTTACTCGGAGGATAGTCTTCGGCAGTCACCAGCCGGCCTCCCAACTCGCCGACGATTTCGCCCTTTTTGATCGGCTTGACAGCGAACAACCCGTTGCCTGCGTTCGGAATCGTCGACGGTTTGATGACGGTGCGTTGGTCGTATTCTTTGTTGATCTTCAGCACGGGAACGAGATTCACCGCCGGCTCATCGGCAAACAGCACGAACGTACCGCGACCGAACATCAATGCAAAAAGAAGCACGATCGCTACACTGCTTCTAGTTAGGTGATGCATTCAACTCCTGTGCTGCAGGGTGTTCCACTAGGATCATGCGCCTGAACTCTTGTCAAATTCCGCGGGCGCGAGCCGTTCACAGAAATTCCGAGAATCATTCGAAGCGGATTTCACCGTGCGAACGCCGCGTTTTGGACTGTCCCATATTCACTAATTCGCTGGAGTGATTTTCAGGAAATTTCAAGCTACCGGTTGCGTAATATCGTGTTTTTCCAATCGAAGCAGATTGGCATAGCTGTTGCGCCCTATCAAAATGATTATGCAGAAAGGAGAAAAAAGAATGAACTCCGTGAAGAAGAGATCGCTTGTGGCCTCGATAATTTTCGCAACGTTCGTCTCGACGATTTTCGCGGGTTGTTATCATGATCGTGATGATGACTGGCGATATCATCGTTATTCACGAGACTACAGCTATGATCGTGACCGTTATGACCGCGACCGTTATGACAACCGTGACCCCTATGATGATCGCGACGCCTACTATGATCGCGACTGGCGCAGGGACAGGTACGATCGCTGGAATGATTACCGTGATCGAGACAACAGCTACCGCTCGACTCGCATAGATCCCCTCAGAAACCACTATAACGACTAACCGCAACTGCTAATTCTAGCCGGGGCTCGCAGCGCCGAGCCCCGCTGCCGTTTCCCGGTCTAACGTTTGTGCTCGTGGCCCTTGTCGGCAGAACGGAAAGGCAACTGTCGACGCGAGTAGGCGCTGCGTCGTAGCTCACTGCTGATCCAAAAAGGATTGGTCGGCCGGGAGCGTGCCAGGCTTTTCGCCCGCGAACTTGCACAAAATTGTCAACCCATGCCCAGTTATTTCCCCTTCTAAGGCAGAGCGACCGCATCGCTTTTCTCGTCCATAAAATCGCCCAACTGGGCGTTGCGGCTGCAGATACTTCGCTTTACACCGCCCACAGAACTGCTTGGGCATTGGCCTTGCTATGACTCCGCGCGATAGCGCAACTGTTTAACACGAAATGGAGCAAGGAAACGATGATTGAACCTGATCAGTTAACCGATCCGGAGCGGAAATTATGGGCCAATGTGTTACTCCAAGCGCAGAGCGATATCAGCGCTCGCGATCCGATTGCGCGCTCGGCGCGCCGCTGGTTTTGTTCCAGGGACGATTCCATCGGCAGCTTCATCTGGGTCTGCCATCACTTGTCTTTGGATCCCGACGCAGCGCGCGAACGCGTCCTAAGAAATAGCAACAAAGCGCGCGAGCCTTTGACCGATTTGACTCAATCCACCAACCGCGCGGCTTAAGCCTCTCGGCACTCTGTGAAGAGCCGCTCGTCGATCGAAAATTCGGCGAACGGCTCTTCCATTTGTTGGCCAACGATCCTCTCACGCAAGACTTGCACGTCGTCGTCAACGTCGGCTGATTTTGCAGTCATATTCCGCTCAACCACCGAACCCCTAGATCAACTCGGCCGTTCCCTCGCCGCATTCTTCACCTATAATCCACCGTCTTCGCCGCCATTTAACTCGCGGCGAAATCGCAGACATAAATAAGATCGTTCTACCCCCTCCTCCTGGACATTGTTGGCGTCATGCAGTAAGTGGAATTCAAAAAGACGAAGGAGTGAATATGAGCGCTACACTGATCACCGGCTTGGGACTGGTCGGCACCTCGTACGCGCAGCATGCGCTAAAACGCGGCGAGACCGTTGTCTTCTATGATATTGCGCCGCGCAAGGACTTTCTTGCCCACAAGCTCGGCAGCGCCAATGTGACGGTCGTGCAGCGGGACGTTCGTGATTTGCCGTCGCTAATCGAAACCATTCAGAAATATAAATGCGACACAGTGATTCATACGGCCGGTCTGATCGGCGGCAAAGTGGCCAATCCGATCTATACCGGATTGCAGATCAATGTTATGGGCACGATCAATGTTGCGGAAGCGGTGC
>DATIEH010000284.1:0-4209 GCA_035455905.1 Binatia bacterium
TGTCTGCCAGCATGACTGCCGCTAGGGCCAACCCCGGCTCGGCGAGCGGCGCCCAGTAATTTTGCGTGGCGCTGCCGAAAATAAAATAGTTAAACAGCCCGTAACGATCGTTGAAGATAAACCGCCACATTTGCGAAGAGACCACGGTGGGCACTGCCCATGGAATAAGAACAATCGCCCGAAGCCAGCCGCGCCCGCGAAACGACTCGTTCAATACCAGCGCCATGGCGAGACCCACGAGCACTTCGATCGGAGTTGTCACCGCAACGAATAAGAGAGAGGTGACAAATGAGCCGCGCGCGACCAGATCGGTGGCGAGATCCCGATAGTTTTCCCAGCCAACGAATTTCGCGCCCAGCCACGGCATCGTCAATATCATCCGGTAAAAACTGAGACGAAAAGATTCAATGATAGGGTAAAGAGAAAATACGCCGATGAACACAAAACTCGGCAGCAGAAATCGCCAAACCGGATCCTGCCGGTTAGTCACGATTTTCTCCGGTCGCGCAACAGATCCAACACGCGGTCCATGTCGCGCGCCGCCGAGCGCGCCAACTCTTCGATGTTGGAATCGGCGATCGCAATGGCCGAGCTGAAGTAACGCTGCAGAATGTTCGACAGCGGCAGATAGACCGGTGTGCGCGGCCGCGGCGTGGCGAGAGTAAAGGTCTCGAATTGGGATTGGAATTGCGGGCTTCTCTTGAGGATCTCCGGATCGTGGTACAGGTCCTTGCGGGCCGGCGCGCGGCCGGTACCGAGCGCAATTCGCTTTTGCGTCTCGCTGCTGGTCATGAATTGGACGAATTCCCAGGCAAGCTGCGGATGACGCGAAAAACGGCTGATGGCCAATTGCCATCCACCCAGTGTCGCCGCGCTTTTCTGGCCGGAAAACGCCGGCAATGGCATAACGCCGACTCTCCCGGCTACTTTCGACTGACCGGAGTCATTAGAAGCTTCCCAAGCGTAGGGCCAATTCCGATGAAAAACTGCTCTTCCCTGTGTAAACAAGGCGAGGGACTCGGACTCTTGATACGCGAGGATGCCGCGGTTTGCGATCAGTCGGACGATGTCATCGCGCACGAATCGAACGGCTTCCATCGCCGGAGGCGTATGCACCGCGCTTTTAAGCCGCTGTTCGTCCCAGAGCGCGCCGCCATTGCTTAAAATAAACTCCATCATATTGCATACCAACCCCTCGTATTGCTTGAACTGCGCGGAGTAACCGGTCAGATAGGGATCGCGCTCCTGGCTGATGATGAATTGTGCCTGACGGACGAGCTCCGGCCAGGTATCTGGCGGGCGCAACTGATATTTGGCCAGCAGATCCTTGCGATAGTAAAGCATGCCGGCATCGACAAACATGGGTATGCCATAGATGCGTCCCCCGTAAGTATTGGCTTTGACCGGCGCATCCAAAAATCCGCTTTGCGCCGTGGGCGGAAAAAATTGATCCACGGGTAGTGCCCAACCTGCGGCAGCAAATTCCGCGGGCCAGACAACATCCATGAAAAAAACGTCCATCTCCGCATCGCGATTGCGCAATTTTTGGGTAACGAGATCATGGAATTCGGTCGAGGAGCTCGGGCCGATTTCCTGGATGACTTTAATTCCTGGATGAGTGATTTCGAAATCGGCGATGATTTGCTGGAAAACCCGAGCGGCTTCCGAGCGCCAGGTCACAAAGCGCAGCTGAGTCTCGGCGCCAACCTGTGCTGGGATGAGAAAAGTAGTCACGAAGACGAGCAGCCCTATCATAAGCAAGCTCGCGATCCGTGTGGACGATGTCGACCGTCGAACATCGGCAAACCGACTAGACTGTGTGCATGATCTAATGTGAACTGACTGATGGCTGCAACTACCGGATCATCCCATATTCCCGCTAAGTCGATTCATCGACCATCGACCTGCTGTTTTTTGCTCCATGACTCGAGTATCGCCGTGGATTGGCCGCAGTAAGAAGCCGGCTCCGCTCTACGGGTTACTCCACTTTGCCGAGGGCAAAAGACAACAGAAGTAAGCAAAACACAGTTGCCGTAATCAAAGTGTAAAGCCGGTCACGCTGATAGATGAATGCGAAAATGGATACGCCGACGCGGACTACGGGTGTGGCGATCAGCAACAAGATTCCCAATACCGCAATGGCGGTCCCGCTGAAAGCTTTCAGTCCAGTCGCTAATCCGGCCAAACTGTGCGGCACGTTATCACTCGCTTCAACGAAACGGTGAAAGGAAACGCCCGGCGTCAGATACTCGGAATGGTGCGCCAACGACAGCAGAGTGCCGCCGACAATCAGAACCAGACTTGCCAGCACGCCGAAACGAAGCAGGTTGCTGATCAGCAACTCCACCTTGCGCACCTTCTCTTCAACTGTCGTTTCGGAAGCCGCTCGATGAGTATGCTGCTGGTTCATCCCCGCAATCCTTTCAGCAGCATTTCGCCGGAAACCCAGAGCAAAACGGCGACAAACACAAGCCGAATAGTCGTGCCGTGCAAACGCCCCAACAAGCGCGACCCGAACACCGCGCCGATCAGTACTCCGGTAGCGACGGGCGCCACGATAATCGGATTGATGTCACCGCGAACGAAGTAAACACCCGCGCTCGCTGCAGCCGTAACGCCGATCATGAAGTTACTGGTGGCCGTCGAGACTTTGATCGGGAGACGCATGGCCAAGTCCATTGCGGGAACCTTTAGAGCGCCAGAACCGATGCCTAACAATCCGCTCACTACCCCCGCCACGTACATGAGCATCAGACCGACACGAGTTCGGGCGACGCGGTAAAAAATTTCTCGGCCCGCTCTCTCGTCGTAATAACTGCTATGCAATTTCAGGTAGTCGGCCCAGGGCGCGTGCACGGCGACTTCGTCGAGCGCTTCGTGCCGCTTACGAAACATCATCAGCGCCGAATATCCCATCACGATGCCGAAAATGACGTAAAGCCATCTGACGGCGAGTTGGCCCGCCAAATAGGCGCCCGTCAAAGCTCCCGCGCTAGTCGCCAGTTCGAGCACCATTGCGACTCGCAAATTGGTCATGCGCTCCCTGACGTAAGCGGCAGCGGCGCCGCTCGAGGTCGCTATGACCGAAACGATCGAGGCGCCGATCGCGTAGCGAATATCGATGTGAAACAGCAATGTCAGAACCGGAATGATAATGATGCCGCCGCCAAGTCCGAGCAAGGAGCCAAGGCCGCCTGCGACAACGGAGATTGCTAGAACAGAGAGGTCGAATTGGAGTAAATTCATCCCGATATCTTTTTTTTCAATCGCGGTGACAGAGCGCAAGTTTCTAAAGCGCCACTCTAATCATCATAGCTGGGATCGTTCGCAAAGACGAGATCAGGGCAAACGCTGTTGCAGCCAAATTCGCTCAATTGAACGCCCGGTTCCGCCAATTTGGCTCTTTATAAAGGCCATTGACTGAAGTTCTCTTCCTCATTAGCATCCCTCTATTGGACGTTCAGAATCGTCTTCCTAAAGAAAGCCATCTGAACCCACCGACCGCAATGCGGCGACATTACGGTCGGTCCAATCGACGCAGAAATTAACCGGACGACCGGCGACAAGGGAGCCGTAACGGATGAGCCGTTCCAATGCCAGTTTCCCTGACCCTGGGAGCTGGCATTTCTTTTGGTTAAACGGAAGGTGCCAGATCAAGGAGGTGTCGAGTTATTTAGTTGAAAATTTTGTCCTGGATCACGCGAAAGCAACAGTTCTGGTTAGGAGATAGAGTCAAACAAACGGAGGTATTGACAATGGCTGACGATCGAATGAGTACCACCGGCGAAGAGCTGCTCTTGGATGTGAGAGTAGCGGAAGCTTCCCGGCTGTATAAGTTTTACCTCAACCAAGAACGGAAGATTTTAGGAACTATTTCCGTGGCTCTTTTTCTTCTCGCTTGGGAGCTTGTCGGAAATACATTCCAGTTGATTAACCCGATGTTCATGAGCGCCCCTTCGCTCATCTGGAAGGCTGCCGTACAGTTATTCGGCTCGGGCGAGATATGGAATGACCTCCGCGTGAGCGGCATCGAGTTCGCGTGGGGCTATTTCTTATCAGTTCTTGTCGGCGTCCCCTTCGGCATTGCCATCGGTTGGTATAAAAAATTCGCCTATATTTGCGATCCATTCGTGAACGCAATGAACGCGACCCCGCGGGTTGCCCTCCTACCGTTGGTTATAATCTGGTTGGGCATCGGCATTCTGTCCA
>DATIEH010000285.1:0-14940 GCA_035455905.1 Binatia bacterium
GAAATAGTCGACATCCATGACCGCGGGCGTCAAACCAGCCTCTTCGATCGCATCGGCATAGCTGTTGACAATTTCCTTCTTCACCGCCACCAACAAAACATCCATTTTGTTGCCGCCATCGATTTCCTGCAGCACTTGATGATCCAGATTAACGTTCTCTAGATTTTCCGGAATGACATTCTGGGCTTCGAATTCGATATTGGCTTCCAGTTCCGCCGGCTCTTGCTTCGGCATCTGCACTTTCTTCATAATTACCGCCCGCCCCGGCACGGCGGAAATGACCTGTGTGGATTTGACATGGTTGTCACTGATGAGCTTGCGAATGCTTTCCACCACCGGCTTGGAGTCCACCACCATATTGTTCTGAATGGCATACTCGGGCAGCGGCAGAATACCGAGACTGAGGATTCGATAACCATTTCGATCGACCGCCGCTTCGATCATCTTGACCGAGCTCGAGCCGATATCCAGCGCCACATAGCCATCTTTGGCGGCGAAAATGTCTGGCAAGCCCAAATTGAAATTTTTCAAAAAAGGGAGCATCTTAGCGCTTGAACAGAGTTTGCTTTTGCTCAGGCGTAAGTCCCAGAGCCAAAAGGATCTTTCGCTTGGTCGCCATGCGACAATCTTTGCCCTGTTCGATGCGATTGAGAGTGAGTGGAGAAATGCCCGCCAGCCGTGCTAACTCGGTCTTGCTGAGCATCTTTTCTTCACGCATCTTTTTGACGCTGTTCTCGTGATCCATCCCGCTGATCCTATCCACAGTCTAGACGCGCAGAAGTTGACCGAGCTTGTATAAGACAGCTCCGGGTCAACTAAAATTTGCCTTAATTATGGCTAATTGTGCTAAGTCGTTGCGCTCTTAAAGCAAACTAACTGCCATGGGGACTTGTGGGTTGCTGGACTTTTTGCTCAGTCAAATCATGGACATCCGAGGCCTGAGGAAGCCGTGAAACATCCACCGTGCTCCGTTGAACGACAGAATTGAACAGAAGCGTTCGGCGACCGCTGAATCAACTAATTTGCTTTTGCGGGAGCCCATCGGTAGAAATCAGCGATGAAATCCGCACGGCAATTCGCCCGAGTCGTCGTGCCGGGCCCGTTCAAAGAGCCCCTCATCTATAGCGTGCCTGAATCGTTGCAGGACCGAATTGTTCCCGGCCTGAGAGTCGTGGTGCCTCTGCAAAAAAGGACGGTCACGGGCATTCTTCTGGAATCGGTCTTTGAAAATTCATTGAATCAGACCAAAGACATTATCGAGTTACTTGACGATCAGCCATTTCTTGACGCTCATTTGCTCAAGCTCGCTAAATGGATATCGCAGTACTATGTCGCATCCCTGGGCGAGGTCATCGGCTCTATGCTGCCGCCAAACTCACGGCGGCAGAGTCAAAGAATGGTCATCCTGAAGCTACCTGAGGCAAGGGTTACAGACGAGCTTGGCCGTAAGGTTCTCGAAAAATTACGTCAGCACAAACGCAAAATGCCGAGTGCCGCGTTGAAGCGGGCATTTCCTGAAGCAGCGCTGCAGACCGTACTCGCCCGGTTTGAGTCTCGTGGAATAATCGAGATCAAGGATCACCTGCCAACGCAAAGAACTAGCAAAGACCAGAGTTGGACGACAGCAAGCGAGCCGAAAACGGATGCACCGGCAAGATTTCGCCTGACGGTCGAGCAGAATACCGCGCTTCGCACCATCGAGAACCGCATCAACAGCGGTGGATTCGAGAGCTTTTTGCTGCACGGTGTGACCGGTAGCGGCAAGACCGAAGTTTACCTTCGCGCTATGGAACGGATCAAAGCCCTTGGCCGACGAAGTCTCATTTTGATCCCGGAAATTTCACTCACGCCTCAGCTGCTGGATCGCGTCAGGGCGCGTTTCCCGAACAAGACCGGTGTGCTGCACAGCGCGCTTACGGCCGCTGAGCGATTGGCCCAATGGCGCCATATCGCACGGGGGAACGTCGACGTTGTAATCGGCGCGAGATCGGCGGTGTTTGCGCCGATCCCCGATCTAGGATTGATCGTGGTGGATGAAGAACACGACCCGTCCTACAAACAGGAGGAGTCGCTGCGGTATAACGGCCGCGATGTTGCGGTAGTTCGCGGCAAGCTGATGGAATGCCCGGTGATTCTGGGCTCAGCCACACCCGCGTTGGAGACCTATGAAAACTGCAGGCAAGGACGCTACCAGCTCCTGGAAATCACCCGGCGAGTGGAGCAGCGTCCGCTGCCAACCATCGAAGCGATTGATCTGCGCGCACGACTCGAATCGAACGATTCGAATTCCGGCACAATGACGACGGTACAGCCCGAGTCAGTGGTCGGTGGCAGGCGACTTTTCTCCGACGAGTTGGTACGAGCTCTCAAAGAAAATTTCTATTCCGGGCATCAAACTTTGATTTTCCTCAACCGCCGAGGCTTCGCCAATTTTGTTCAGTGCCGCGCGTGCGGCTACGTCTGGCGCTGTCCTCAGTGTAGCGTCACTCTCACTTTACATCTGAAGCTCAACAGAATGTCGTGTCACCATTGTGATTACCGTCGGCCGCTGACAGACAATTGCCCGGAGTGCCACGACAACACGCTCTCAGGCGTTGGCGGCGGCACAGAACGAGTTGAACAGATTCTTAAGCATCTCCTACCGGACGCTAGAGTAGCCCGCATGGATAGAGATACGACCCACGGACGCGGTTCACACGAAGCATTGATTCGGCGCTGGGAAAAGGGCGACATCGACATACTCGTCGGCACTCAAATGGTGACCAAGGGGCACGATGTTTTCGGCGTCACCGTAGTTGGTGCTTTACTCGCGGATCTGTCGCTCAATATGCCGGACTTCCGCGCGGCGGAGCGAACATTCCAGCTTTTGAGCCAGGTTGCTGGCCGTTCGGGGCGGGGCGATAATCCCGGGCGTGTTATTGTTCAAACGTATGCGCCCGATCACTACGCGATCCGGTTTTTAATAGCCCACGATTACCGCGGATTTTTCACCTCGGAGCTCGAGTTTCGCAGTGCCCTAAATTATCCGCCGTTTAGCCGGCTCGTCAACTTGCGAGTGGACGGGCCGAAGCTCACGGATGTTGAAACCAAGATCCAGTTCCTGGCGACTGAGTTACGCACGCTTCAAAGTCGTAACGCCGAAATTTACCACGAGGTCGAAGTGCTCGGGCCCGCGGCTGCACCCATTGAAAAGCTCCGGAATCGCTACCGCTGGCAGCTTCTTCTGCGCAGCAAGCAAAGTTCCCGCGTGTTGAAACTCGCGCGCGCCGCAAGGGAGATCCTGCCAAACTCCCATGCCGTGCGTCTCCACATTGATGTTGATCCGTACAGTATGTTATGAATTTTTTTTAGTTATGGCGATTTTGGAGATCTTGAAGTACCCCGATCCGTTGCTGCACAAAGTTGCCGCGCCGGTTAAAAATATTACCGGGAAAACCGCGCAGTTAATCGAGGATATGTTGGATACCATGTATGCCGCGCCCGGCGTCGGCCTGGCAGCGCCACAAGTCGGCGCTTCCGCGCGAATCCTGGTCATGGACGTGGATCACGAACATCCGCACAAGCAAGTTTACAAGCTAATCAATCCCGTGATCACTCGGGCGGAAGGCGAAGTCGTTTGGGAAGAAGGCTGCTTGAGCGTGGTCGACTTTACCGCCGAAGTTCGGCGCGCAGCTCAGGTTGAAATCGTCGCCCTCGATGAGCATGAGAAAGAACTGAAGATCGCAGCCGAAGGGCTTCTCGCCGTCGCACTGCAGCACGAGATCGATCATCTCGATGGTAAGCTATTTATCGACCGGATCAGCCGTCTCAAACGCGATCTCTATACCCGCAGGCGAAAGAAGATGCTGAGAAGCGGCACCGAACCGGCCAAAGAAGACGCGCGGGTAATGATCTGAAGCGCGTACCTGCGTCCGCCAAAATAACTCGCTAAAAACTTAACGGATCGTCAATGTCACTCGAGTGGCCGATCGTTTTCATGGGCACGCCCCAGATCGCTGCCGCAACTCTCGAATCGTTGCTTGGATCAACTGATCGTGTGGTCGGCGTGGTGACTCGACCCGACCGTCCATCCGGCCGCGGCCAAAAGCCGGCGCCGTCGCCAGTACGCAAACTGGCCGAAGCGCATGGCGTCCCGGTGATCGCGCCGGAAAAGATCAGGGCGCCGGAAGTGCTCGAAACCTTACGCCTCTGGTGCCCGCAGATTATCGTGGTGGTCGCCTACGGACGAATTCTCCCGAAAACCATTTTGGATCTGGCGCCATACGGTTGTCTCAATGTTCATTACTCGCTGTTGCCGAAGTATCGCGGCGCGGCACCAGCCGCGTGGACGATCATCAATGGAGAAGAGCAGGGCGGTGTAACAACGATGAAACTGGTGGAGAAGATGGATGCGGGGCCGATTTACCTCCAGGAATCGCTTTTACTCGCCCCTGACGAAACCACGGCTTCGCTTCAGGAAAAGCTCACTCCGATCGGATGCCGCTTGCTCGCAGAAACCCTCCGAACGCTCAAAGAAGGCTGCCTCATTCCAAAAGAACAAGACGAGTCCCAAGCGTCATTGGCGCCGATGCTAAAGAAAGAGGACGGTCTCATCGATTGGCGTCGACCCGCCGCAGAAATCGAGCGGAGGGTGCGCGGTCTCGATCCGTGGCCAGGCAGTTTCACTTACCTGAACGGACTCCTGCTTAAAGTACACCGAACCATGGTCATCAGCGCGAATCGCCCGGGCGAGCCCGGCGAAATCATCCGCGCCGATAGGGGTGGATTTTGGGTGGCAACATCATCCGGCACCATTAGCCTCGAAGAGGTTCAACTGGAAAACAAAAAAAAACTGCCGGGCTTACAGTTCGTAAGAGGCGCGCGGGTTAGAGCCGGTGATCGCCTTGGCTGAAAAGGCTGCCCTGAGCGTTCGCGCTCGCGCGGCTGAGATTCTCGCCAAAGTCGATACACAGAAAGCTTATGCCGACATCTTGCTCGATCAAGCCCTCAAGAACGGTCCTATGGATGAGCGCGACCGAGCTCTGCTCACCGAGATCGTTTATGGCACTCTCCGCTGGCGCGGCAACATCGACGCCGAATTGGCTAAATATCTGCATCGGCCACTTTCCCGCACGGATTCACGCATCCGCAATTTACTGCGCCTCACCTATTATCAGTTGGTTTTTCTCGATCGCGTTCCCGACTATGCCGCGGTGAGCGAAGCTGTGGAAATAGCCAAGCTCCACGGCGGCAAAAAAGCTGCCGGTTTTGTCAATGGCGTGTTGCGCAACTTTCTTCGGAGCAAACCCGTTAGCACGATCGGGTTAGAAAAACTGTCGAGCTCATCTCTCGCTGTCGAATATTCCCATCCTGAATGGCTGGTGAAAATGTGGACGGAACAATTTGGTCTTGAATCCGCCATAAGGCTAATGCGCGCCAACAATGAAAAACCGCCCTTGGTCTTGCGCGCGAACTCGCTTAAATGCACCAGGCAGCAGTTATTGCAGCTTTTGTTTGAGGCCGGGGTTACGGCAAAGCCAACCCGACAATCACCGCAAGGAATTTCTCTCCAATCGACGGGCGCTGTTGAAAAGATTCCCGGTTTCGCTGAAGGATTGTTTCAGGTGCAAGGGCAGTCATCTCAGCTCATCGCGCCGCTGCTTTCGGCTATTCCAGGAGAACGGATCCTTGACGCCTGTGCCGCGCCGGGCGGTAAAGCGACACACATTGCCGAGATAATGGAAAACAGAGGAGAGATCATCGCGATCGACAAGTCGGCTACGGGGATTGCCCGACTACGCGAAAACCTAAACCGTTTGGGCATCACCTCCGTTAGGCCGTATCGAGCTGACGTGAGCCAACAACTCGATGATGATCTTAGCGGGCCCTACGATCGCATTCTCGTCGATGCGCCCTGTAGCGGCTTCGGCACGCTGCGCTCGCATCCCGAAATCAAGTGGCATCGGCATCCCGCAGATATTCTCCGCCTTCGAGCGCTCCAGACAAAAATTCTCGACTGCGTCGCTCCGCATCTAAAGCTCGGAGGAATTCTCATCTATGCGACCTGCACGCTGACAGCGGAGGAAAACGAGCGCAATGTGGAATCCTTTCTCGCTCGTCACCCTGGATTTGAGTTGGAAAATGCCGCGCGCTATCTTCCCAACGGGGCACAACAGATGACCAACGCGAACTACTTCGAGGCGCTGCCGAACCGCGACGATACGGACGGGTTTTTTGCCGCGCGCATAAAGAGGATCTCCTGAATGGCATCGGTAAAAATCGCGCCCTCGATACTTTCCGCGGACTTTAGCCGACTGAAGGACGAAATTGCCGCCGTTGAAGCGGCGGGCGCGGATTGGCTGCATGTCGATGTCATGGATGGGCACTTCGTGCCGAATATCACCATCGGCCCGGTGGTCGTCGAATCCGTGCGCAAAGTGACCAAGATTCCGGTGGACGTCCATCTGATGATTACCGATCCGGATAAATACGCGCCGGAATTTATCAAAGCCGGCGCCGATTGGGTATCGATTCATCCCGACACCTGTCCGAATCCGAAGGCAACCCTGGAGCGCATCCGGAAACTAGGCGCGAAGTGCTCCATCGCTGTCAATCCGGATGTGCCGCTGGATAAAGTTGAACTCTGCTTCGACCACATCGATATGATTTTGATGATGACGGTATTTCCCGGTTTCGGCGGCCAGGCGTTCATTCCCAACGTTCTCCCCAAAATTGCTGACATCAAAAAGATCTTTGCCCAACGCGGAACAGAAATTCTGATCGAAGTCGACGGTGGTATCAAAGTCGATAATATTGCACAAGTTGTCGCTGCCGGTGGAGAAGTGATCGTTTCCGGTTCCGGAATATTCAAGACGCCGGATTACGCCGGTACCATCCGGCAGATGCGCCGTGCGATTAACAGCAGTTAGCGTGGATGCGATGGTTTCTCAGGGAAGGAGTGCGGCTTGCTGTTGTTTTCTGCTTTCGGTGTGTTAGTTTGGGCCGATCGGGGCGTGGCTCAGCTTGGTAGAGCGCACGGTTCGGGACCGTGAAGTCGGTGGTTCAAATCCACTCGCCCCGACCAGTTCACAAATTCCCTACATCCCAACAAAAGAATTTCGTGCCGGAGAGCCACAAAATTACGGAGCGCGCGCTTAATTCTCACGTTTCCCGTTCAGGATATATCGAACTAGCAAGGTAGCACGCTCACCGGTTTGCGTTTCCTCCAGGATCGCGTCACCGGGCCGCATCATGCGGGTCATGATTTCGTGACATTTCGGCACGCGAAGATTCGATTTTGAATCGCCGCCTAATTGCGCAAACAGTTTTCCTGATTCCACATCGACGTAAGGCATGCCTTGGTGCCGGGCCGCGCTCAAAACGGCCAAAAGCTTGTTACGAAAATCCCATTCAGTGGGTTCCATGCTGTCCCTCCAACTTGCTCGATTGAACTGAGCCATGCTAGCACAACCGATGTCGAAAACTACCACTAAAGCGCAGTTTTCTGGCGCCAAGCCGAGCGCGGTCGCTTGCTCAATGCGAAATCTGATCGGTCGGTCAATTTTGCTTCTCAATCGGCAAAGTTGAATTAAATCACCGCGCACGACAAGCTCGAATTGATTGTTCACAGTGCACGCTATCCAACATGCAACCAACGATCTCGGAGGTAGCTAATGCCGGTCACAGTAATCTCTGTCGCAGCCTTCCTCGCGGTGTTGTTTTTTCCCCATCTTGGACATGCCGCGGCGACCGGGCCGGCGACGGAGTTCGGCCCCATACTTCTCGGGCTGGCTATTCTTGTGCTCGGTGCAAAGCTCGGAGGGATTTTGGTGTCGCGGTGGGGCCAACCCGCGGTACTGGGCGAACTGCTCTTCGGCATTGCATTGGCGAACTTGTATCCGCTTTTTGCTGGCAGTGCGGGCATTGAATTCGTTCGTTCCAATACAATTTTAAAATTCTTGGCAGAAGTCGGCGTGCTTCTCCTTTTGTTCGATGTCGGTCTTGAAGTAGATCTAAGAGCCTTTGCGCGAGTAGGGCCATCGGCCGTTTGGGTTGCGCTGATCGGCGTGGTGGTGCCTTTTTTTCTGGGTTGGGGGACAGCGGTGTGGTTTCTGCCAGATACGCCAACACTCGTTCATATCTTTATCGGCGCCACTCTCACCGCCACCAGCGTTGGGATCACCGTGCGTGTTCTCAAAGATCTCGGCGTAACGACCAGTCCCGAAGCACAGACGATTCTTGGCGCTGCTATTCTGGACGATGTCCTTGGCTTGATCGTGTTAGCAGTTGTCGTCGGAAGCATCACTGGGGCTACGGACGGCGGCGGGGGTGTTTCCATAGCCACGATCAGCGTCATTGTCCTGAAGGCGCTCGGCTTTTTCGCGGCCACTTTTGTCGCCGGCCACGTGCTCTCACACAGAATAGTCTCCCTCGCGGCCAAAAGCGGACAACACGGACTGCTGTTCGTGATCGGTATCGCCCTCTGCTTCACTCTATCCTATGTCGCAGAGCTGATCGGCCTCGCCAATATCATAGGAGCATTTGCAGCCGGCGTGTTGCTCGACCCCTATGGCGCAGGCGTTCGTACCAGAGCCGAAGAAGCAACCCTCCGTGAGCTTCTCGTGCCCCTTTCCGAACTGTTGGTTCCGCTTTTTTTCGTGCTCATGGGTTTACAAGTGGATTTGTCGACCTTGGTCGAGCCCTCGGCGCTTGCTCTCGGAATAACCTTGATCGTCTCCGCAATTGTCGGGAAATTGGTCTGCGGATTGGGCGTCGTTGGCCCTGGCATCCGTCGCTTAGCGGTCGGGATTGGAATGATTCCACGCGGGGAGGTTGGCCTGATTTTCGCCGGAATAGGAGCCCGAGTAATGCTGGAAGGACAGCCAATTCTGAACGAGAATGTTTATTCTTCGGTGGTGCTGATGGCGCTGATTACTACGATCATCACACCGGTGGGGCTCCGGCGCGTTTTCAAAAACTGACGTAGTGCGCCGGCTGATGGCCAACTCAGTCAGAACAAACTATTGGGGATCGCCGCGATTTCCTCTGTCACACGGTTTGAAAGCTCTCGCCCGCCAAAGTTTTGACGGATCGCTTTCTGCACGTCGCGATAGGTAATCGGTTTTTTTAGACAGATTTGAATCCCACGCGCTTTCAGGTCGTACATCTCGGAATAAGGATGGTTTCCTTCCATCGCGATCACCAGCGCGTTCGTCGTCTGCACTGCATGACGTACAATGGATCTCCATTCAGGAGTGTCAAGGTCGGCGATGAGGACCGCGACATTTGGGATTTGATCGAGACATGAAAGAGTGGTTCGAAAACTCTGTGCTTGGAAAACTCGGTAACCATCGTAGCTCAACAAAGCGGCGAGTGCCGCGCGGGCGAAGGGATGTCGGTCGGCGACGATAATCGTAAGATCCGCTGGATCGGCAGTTTTTACCTCACTACGCATTTACCCTCCAGCCAACAAGAGCTTTGTCGGCCATAAGAGCAATCGGAATGCCGCGCATCGTGCACTAACGCCGAGATTCGGCAGGCTATGTGCAACCGCTGGAAATTTGCTCACTTACCGGGAAACCTGACCGAATTTACCGCATGTGAGACGGCAGAAGCGGATCGCCAAATTTGACAAAACTGAGCTCGTTCCTTTTTCATTCCTCGTCGCATCGGACAGGTTTGTTCGCCTATCCAACGGTGCCGCGGAAGGTCGGAGAACTGCCCCGCTCGTCGTAAGCTCGGTCGAGGAGCTGTTAGACTGGACAGCTGCGAATTGCGCCGATTCGCTCAACCGGTGTCGGGTGCGAATAATAATAGGCGGAATACCAGGGATGCGGCGTTAAATTCGAAAGGTTCTTGATGGTCAGGTTGACCAGCGCCTCTTCCATCGCTTTCCCGTCGCGCAATGTGACCGCGGCGAAATGGTCCGCTTCATACTCATGCTTGCGCGACAGAAAATTCATCAGCGGTGCAAGGTAAAAGGTCGCCGGTCCAGATACCAGGCTGAACAAAACCAGCGCCGCATGATTCGACCGTTCCAAACCGAAGGCCGAAAACAGCGGCGCATAATTCAGCAGCAAACTCAGCAGGTACAGCCCGATCAGAAGAAACAACGTTTGCACCAAAAGCATCCGCACGATGTGCTTCATTTTGTAGTGTCCCATTTCATGGGCGAGCACCGCCAATCCCTGATCGATGGTCATTTGTTCGAGCAATGTGTCGAACAGAACAATCCGCTTGGAACGACCCAAACCTGTGAAGTAGGCGTTCGAATGGGCCGAGCGCTTGGATCCGTCCATGGTGTAAATGCCGCTGGTTTTGAAACCGAGCTGCTTTGCCAATGCCAAAATACGATCGCGCAACTCGCCTTCGCGAAGCGGTTCAAACTTATTGAACCAAGGCGCGATGAACGTCGGGAATATGACGATCATCAGAAGCTGGAAAGCTAGAATAAAGCCAAACACCCAAATCCACCAGTAAAGCCCCATCGTATCCATCAACCAGAGCACAACGAATAAAAACGGCACACCGATCAGCACGCCCAGGACTAGTGCTTTGAGCTTATCGAGAATATAAAGCCCTGCGGTCGTCTTGTTGAAGCCGAATTTTGCTTCGAGATAAAACGTGGAGTAAATACTTGTCGGCAGGCTCGCCAATGCAAATATCAACGCGACCGCGAGACAGAATAAAATGCCTCCGCCGTAAACGCCTAACGAGTAGTACTGGGCAACCGCGTTGGTCGTTCGATCCAGGCTGCCAAGTAATCCGCTGAACAGAACGAAAAGCGTGACCGCTCGGCCGTAGACTTCGGCCCACCGGCCAAAGGAACCTCTGGCGAGCGTATATTGGACCGATTGCTCGTAGTCTTCGGCGCGGATTTTATCCCGGAAGCACTCCGGGATTTTTCGCTCCGCCCAGCGCGCCCGGACATAGTGCAGATTCAGTTCGTTGAGGATAAATTCGATGCAGAATTCGAGTAGAAACAAAAACAGGAAAAGCGCGATGATAAAGTTTTCCATCTGCGCGGATGCGATCTTGAATAAAGGAAGAGCTCCGGCTCAGACCGCGGCCAGCGCAGGCGTGCTGTAGGAAAACGTTAACTTGCCGTCTTCTTCGTCGACCTCGACCTTGCCGCCCGCTTGCAGCCTGCCGAATAGAATCTCATCGGCGAGAACCCGCTTGATCTCGTTTTGAATCAGTCGTGCCATTGGCCGGGCGCCGAAAGTGGGGTCATAGCCGCGTTCGGCAAACCAACGGCGCGCGCGGGGCGTGAGCTGCAGAAATACTTTGCGCTCGTTGAGCTGCTGGTCGAGCTCGATGATGAACTTATCCACCACGCGCTCGATATTTTCCTGGCTGAGGGAATTGAAGGTGATCATGGCATCGAGCCGATTGCGAAATTCGGGGCTGAACATTTTTTCTATGGCTTCTTTGCCTTTGCCCAGATTCGATTGAGCGCCAAACCCAAGCGGCGAGCCGCTCATTTCCCGCGCCCCGGCATTCGTGGTCATGATCATGACTATGTTGCGAAAATCGGCCTTTTTTCCGTTGTTGTCAGTGAGAGTCGCGTGGTCCATCACCTGCAGCAGAATATTGAACAGGTCAGGATGCGCTTTCTCGATTTCATCGAGCAGCAAGACGGCGTACGGATTTCGATTGATCGCGTCGGTGAGTAATCCACCTTGATCGAAGCCCACGTATCCGGGAGGCGCGCCGATGAGCCGCGACACGGTGTGTTTTTCCATGTATTCGCTCATATCGAAGCGCAGAAACTCGATCCCCATGGTTTTCGCGAGTTGTTTCGCCAGCTCGGTCTTTCCCACGCCGGTAGGTCCGGCAAAAAGAAAACAGCCGATCGGCTTTTCCGGATGGCCAAGACCGGAGCGGGAAAGCTTGATCGTGCTGGCTAGGGTATCGATGGCCGAATCTTGCCCAAACACCACAAGCTTCAAGTCGCGATCCAAGTTTTGCAGCTGTTCTTTATCGGAGCTCGATACGCTTCTCGGCGGAATCTTGGCGATCTTGGCAACGATGTTCTCGACATCTTTCGGGCTGATCGTTTTGCGGCGTTTTTCTTCGGGCTGGATCTTCACCGCCGCGCCGATTTCGTCAATGACATCGATGGCCTTGTCCGGCAAGCGCCGATCATTGATGTGCTTGGCCGAGAGCTTTACCGCAGCCCGGATGGCGCTATTACTGTAGCGCACGCCGTGGTGTTTTTCGTAGTGGGGTTTCAAACCTTGCAGGATTTTGACCGCGTCTTCCTGGCTTGGTTCCGGCACTTCAATTTTTTGAAAACGGCGCGCCAATGCCCGGTCGCGCTCAAAATAGCTCTTGTAATCGTGATAAGTCGTCGAGCCGATACATTTGAGCTCGCCGGACGCCAAAGCGGGCTTCAAAATATTCGAGGCGTCCATGGAGCCGCCGCTGGTCGCGCCCGCGCCGACGATGGTGTGGATTTCATCGATAAACAGAATCGAGTTCGGATGTTTTTTTAGTCCGGTGAGAACCCCCTTGAGCCGCGCCTCGAAATCACCGCGAAACTTCGTGCCGGCAAGCAGGGCTCCCATGTCCAGAGCGTAGATCACCGCGCTCTTGAGCGCGTCCGGCACTTCGCCATGATGAATTTTCATCGCCAGACCCTCGGCGATGGCGGTCTTACCCACGCCGGGATCACCCACATAAATCGGATTATTCTTCCGCCGCCGACAGAGCACGTGAATGGTTCGCTCGATCTCGTCATCTCGACCGATGAGCGGATCGATCAAACCTTGCGCCGCTTTGTCGACCAGGTTTACCGTGAACGCCTCCAAGGGCTTCACTCGGCGCGACGGCCGCTCCTCGCCGCTTTCCTCATCCTCTTCAGACTGGCTCTCCGTTTCTTCTTCTGCGGCGATCTTCGACACACCGTGCGAAACGTAATTAACCAGATCGAACCGCGTGATGCCTTGTTCCTCGAGAAGATAAACGGCGTAGGAATCCGGCTCGCGGTACATCGCGATCAGCAAATTGCCGCCGTTGATCTCCTTGCGCTCGGCTGACTGGGCATGAATCACGGCTCGTTGCAAAACACGGTGGAAACTCAAGGTCTGCTGCGGGTCGTGGTCTCGTCCCTGCGGAAGCGTTTCCATCCGCGCAGCGAGAAATTCTTCGAGAGCTTTATTCAGCTTTTCAATGTCGCCCCCGCAGGCGAGGATGGCTGCCTTACCGTCCTTGTCCCGCAGCAAAGCGTAGAGCAGGTGTTCCAGACTGACATATTCATGTCTTCGCGCCTTGGCTTCTTTCAACGCGAAGTTCAACGTGGCTTCGAGTTCTTTACTGATCATTCTAAGCCTCTTCCATTGTGCATTTCAGCGGATACTCATGCTGACGCGCCAAATTTTCAACCAGCGCGACTTTGGTTTCGGCGACCTCGTAGGTGTAGACGCCGGCAACGCCGATGCCTTTCTTATGTACGTGCAGCATGATCTGAACCGCCTCGGTCTGCTCCTTGTGGAAAACGTACTGCAGTACCTGCACAACGAACTCTTTGGTAGTGTAATCGTCGTTGTGGAGCAGAACCTTATAGAGCGGCGGCCGCTTGACCTTTTTTTTGGTCTCGGTGACCAGGCCGTGCTCAGATTCGGGATCTCTACGGCTCATAATGGACCCATTATCATACCCGCGATGAAATTAAATCTAACACGCTGTCAAGCTCGCTCGCAATCATCCAAAACGCAACCGTCATAAGCAATTGTTAACTTGGCGACCACCGGATGCTATAGTGACCTCGTCTGCGCCAGGTCAGTGCGTGTCCTCAAATATGAGTATTTCTGGAGGTGCCCATGCTTTCGAACAGGGTTAGCGAGATCATGACCACTCATCTGACCAAGGCTCCCGTATCGGCATCTATTTATGAAGTGATGCAGACCATGATCGCCGAGGATGTCGGACGCATTATCATCACCGACGACGAGGTGCCAGTGGGAATTTTTACCGAGAAGGACGTGGTAAAGCGCGTGGTTAATCCTGGTCTGGATGCGCGTAAGGAGAGCATCAAAAAGGTGATGACTTCTCCGATTCGGGCGGTCCGTGAAGAAACTCACATTATCGACGCCTTTGGAAAAATGTATCGCGGCAAGTATCGCCATCTCCTCGTGCGCGGCCGGCGCGGCAAAATTATCGGCATCATCTCGATGCGCCGCATCCTCAACTTGGCGGTGGAGCTCGGTCAGGGGATGACTGAAGCCAAGACGTTAGGCGATATCGCCACGCCGGCCCTCGTCACTATTGACGAAAACGCCACCGTTCAGCAAGCGACCAAGCAGTTGAACGACAAGAACGTCACTGCGGTGATCGTCACCGCCGGCGGCAAGCCGACCGGCATCTTTACCGAGCGTGATGTTCTTAAGCGCGTGGCGGCAAGAGAGCTTAATACCGGCGAGACTCCGATCAAAGAAGTCATGACCATGCCGATTATTATGATGCCGGGTTCGGCATTCGTGGGCGACGTTCTGGCCGAGATGTATCATCGTGACATCAGAAATATGCCGGTAAAGAATGACCAGGGTGAGCTCACCGGATCGGTGTCCATGCCGGAAATTCTTCAGTTCGCGCGGGCTTTTAACATCGACGAACAGGTGCGGCGGACGTGGAAGGAAGTCGCGGAATATCTTGATACGGATGACCAGTACACACCGGGCTAGAAGCCGCTAATTCGTTGTCTTTCAAGGGCTATATGTTAGAATCCAAAAATTGCTCACAGGCCAAGGAGGTCGTATTTTGGATACACCGTCGATTAACGATCTAAACATCTGCGTTGCCACCGAAAACGGTTCGGGTAGCGCATCGTCGAACAATATCCTGTTCAAGGCGATTTTTAAGATGGGCATTCCCTGCTCGTCGAAAAATATGTTTCCATCGAACATTCAGGGGCTACCTACCTGGTATCAGATTCGAGCCAATGCCGATGGTTATCTGAGC
>DATIEH010000286.1:0-2361 GCA_035455905.1 Binatia bacterium
GCTCAGAGGCGGCAACGGCGAGGATGTAGCGAGTGAAAGCGTGAAAGAAAAAATTCGCCACATTATCTCGGCGGAAGATCCACGCAAACCCTACAGCGATCAGCATATCGCCGCGGCGCTGTCGACGGACTCGATCGAGATTGCGCGGCGCACGGTGGCTAAATACCGCGAGGCGATGGGCATTCTTCCTTCCTCAAAGCGAAGGCAGCCGTTCTTCCGCAAATAGAGCCTTAGGAGCGCGCGCGACCCGATGAGCGAGATTAAAGTTTCGGTCACTTTTCGACATACCCAACCCACCGCGGCGCTGAAGCGCTATGCGGAACAAAAAATCCAGCGCATCGAGAAGTATTTCGACCATCCAGTGGAGGCTCATGTCATTCTCTCAGTGGACGGAAGAGAGCGCCATTTGGCCGAGCTCGATCTGCATACCCGCGGCACGACGATTCTGGCCAAAGAAGAGCATCATGATTTATATGCAGCGATTGATCTGGCAATTGACAAAATTGAGCGCCAGATCACGAAGCAAAAGGAAAAACTAAAGCTTGAGCGAAGAAAGTCCAACGCGTGAAGATCACCGATTTTCTCAGCCGAGAAACCATAGTTCCTGCACTGGCGAGCCGCGAAAAAAACGCCGCGCTTGAGGAAATGGCGGGGTATTTGGGGTCGACGCATCATCTCGATAAGAACAAAGTCCTCAAGGTGCTGCTCGAACGGGAACGGATTAGTACTACGGCGATCGGAGAAGGCGTGGCGATCCCGCATGGCAAACTCAATGGTGTCGAGCGAGTTGTCGGCGTTTTTGCACGCAGCCCCGAGGGAATCGATTTTGCGTCTTTGGACGGGGCTCCAACTCATCTGTTTTTTGTCCTGGTCGCACCTGAGAACGCTGCCGCTGATCATTTGAAAGCTCTGGCCCGGATTTCACGCCTGCTAAAGGACGAGGCGTTTCGGCGCCGCCTCATGGCCGGTCAGTCGAGCCAGGAACTATATACAACCATCTTGGAAGAGGACGAGAAATTTTGATGTTTGATTGACCGATGGCCGGCCCGTTGGACATGATCATCATCACCGGCCTTTCCGGCTCGGGCAAGAGTTTCGCTATTCGCGCCCTGGAAGATAACGGTTTTTTTTGTATCGATAATATTCCCGCCCTGCTGATTCCCAAGGTCATCGACCTTAGTCACGGCCACGAGGAAGAAATCCGACGCATCGCTCTCGGTGTCGATCTGCGCGGGGGCCAATTTCTCCAGGCGCTTCCTGCGGTGCTCTCCGAATTGCGCAGCGCCGGTCACCGCGTTCAAGTGTTGTTTTTTGATGCCGCCGATGAGGTTTTGCTCCGTCGCTTCAGCGAAACACGCCGGCCTCATCCACTCGCTGGCCAGGATTCCATACAAGATGGTATTTCGCGCGAAAGAAGGGCGCTCGAACCGATCCGCGCTCTGGCCGACAAAATTATAGACACGAGCGACTTCAATGTTCACCAGCTCAAACGAGAGATGGAACAGCAGTTTTGTGAGGTCACTCAGGCGCGCCGCATGGCGCTGTTCTTCACCTCGTTCGGATACAAATACGGGATACCTCACGATACCGATATGATCCTCGACGTGCGCTTTCTGCCGAACCCCTATTTTGTCAATGAACTGCGCGCCAAGACGGGACGCGATTCCGAGGTTCGGCAGTATGTGCTCGGCAAACAGGAGACGCGCGTATTTCTCGATCGTTTGTATGCGCTGCTCGAGTTCACTTTGCCGCTGTACGAGAGGGAAGGGAAAAGTAGCCTCACATTAGCGCTGGGTTGTACCGGCGGGCGGCATCGTTCGGTGGTGCTGGTGGAGGAGCTCCAAAAGCGTTTTGGCGGTGGCGATCTGCGCATCCACGTAAAACACCGCGACATTGACAAGTAACATCGTGAGGATCGTTAAAAAAATCGAGATCAAAAACAAGCTCGGCCTGCATGCTCGCGCCTCCGCTTTGCTCGTTCAGACCGTCAATAAATTTTCCGCTCAGGTGAATTTTTCGAAAGATGGTCAAACGACGGACGGACGCAGCATCATGGGTGTGCTCACGTTGGCAGCCACGCAGGGGAGCAAGATTCAGGTAGAAGCGAACGGCGATGATGCCGAACGCGCGGTCAGAGCAATCGAGAAGCTGATTGAGAACCGATTCAACGAAAAGGAATGAAATTTTTAGCCACGTGAAAAATTATCGCAAACAGGAACGAGTTTCACTGAACCGAGCCGGATCAGGCTCTGTGTGAGTAGATACTTTGCGTTTTGCGATCTGAAATGTATCTTCTCCATGTCCTCTTCTCTGATTGAATTTACGCAATTCGTTACATTGCCCAGAAAAATGGGCAACCCC
>DATIEH010000287.1:0-7168 GCA_035455905.1 Binatia bacterium
GATCTATCCGCTCAACGGTCACACGCTCGACGTCCATGGCAAATATCAATACCGCAAGGACGGCGAACTGCATTTGTTCAATCCGCGCACGATACATCTTTTGCAAAAAGCGGCACGGAACAATGACTACAAAACGTTTAAAGAATATACGCGGCTGATCGACGATCAGTCAGAGCGCTTGGCGACCTTGCGCGGATTGATGCGTTTGAAATACGCGGAGCAGCCGATTCCCATCGAGGAAGTGGAGCCGGTCGATGAAATCGTCAAACGGTTTAAAACCGGCGCCATGTCCTATGGCTCCATCAGCAAAGAGGCGCACGAAGCGCTGGCGATCGCGATGAATCGCATCGGCGGCAAAAGCAACACCGGTGAGGGCGGCGAAGATCCTGCGCGCTATGTTCCGGAGCCCAACGGCGATTCGAAAAATAGCGCGATCAAGCAGGTCGCCTCGGGCCGCTTCGGGGTCACCAGTTATTATTTGACCCAGGCAAGGGAGCTGCAGATCAAAATGGCCCAGGGCGCCAAACCCGGAGAGGGTGGCGAGTTGCCCGGTCGCAAGGTTTATCCTTGGATCGCCAAGGTGCGTCATTCGACGCCGGGTGTCGGCTTGATATCGCCGCCGCCACACCACGACATCTACTCTATCGAAGATTTGGCGCAGCTAATTCATGATCTTAAAAATTCCAATCATCGCGCGCGCATCAGCGTCAAACTCGTTTCCGAGATCGGCGTCGGTACGATCGCGGCCGGCGTGGCCAAGGGTCATGCGGATGTCGTTTTGATCAGCGGCCATGACGGCGGCACCGGCGCATCCCCGCAAACCAGCATCAAACACGCTGGCTTGCCGTGGGAATTGGGTTTGGCGGAAACTCACCAAACCTTGGTGCTCAACAATTTGCGCAGCCGAATCGCGGTGGAAACCGATGGTCAGCTGAAGACCGGCCGAGATGTAGTCATTGCCGCGCTCTTAGGCGCGGAGGAATTTGGTTTTGCCACGACCGCGCTGGTGACGTTAGGCTGCATCATGATGCGGGTCTGCCATCTCGATACCTGCCCCGTCGGAGTGGCAACGCAAAATCCGGAACTCCGGAAAAAATTCGCCGGCGATCCGGCGCACGTGGTGAACTTTATGCGGTTCATCGCCCAGGAAATGCGCGAACACATGGCCGAGTTGGGTTTTCGCACGATCAATGAAATGGTCGGACGGTCGGACAAACTCGAAATGCGGCGTGCGGTCGAACACTGGAAGGCCAAGGGCCTCGACTATTCCGCTATTCTCTACCAACCCCCGATGGGTCCCGAGGTTGGACGCTATTGTCAGATTCCGCAGAATCACGGCTTGGAGAACGCCCTGGATAATCAGGTGTTGCTCGATCTGGCGGCGCCGGCGCTGGAACGGAAGGAAAGGGTCAAGGCGAAGCTCGACATTCGCAATACCAATCGTGTGGTCGGAACCATTCTTGGCGGCGAGGTCACGCGCCGCTTCGGTCCGCAAGGCTTGCCGGAAGATACCATCCATTTTCATTTCCAAGGATCCGCAGGGCAGAGCTTCGGCGCGTTCATTCCACCGGGCATGACCCTGGAGCTCGAGGGCGACGCTAACGATTATTTTGGCAAGGGGCTTTCCGGGGGCAAGGTCGTTTTGTACCCGCCTGAAGGCTCGACCTTTGTTCCGGAAGAAAACATAATCGTCGGTAACGTCGCTTTTTACGGTGCGACGAACGGTGAGGCCTACATTCGCGGCATGGCGGGCGAACGCTTCGGCGTGCGCAACAGCGGTGTGCGCGCGGTGGTCGAGGGTGTCGGTGACCACGCTTGCGAGTATATGACCGGTGGGCGAGTGGTGGTGATCGGGAAGACCGGCCGTAATTTTGCGGCCGGGATGTCGGGTGGGATCGCATTCGTATTCGATGAAGACGGCACGTTCAAGAATCGCTGCAATTTCGAGACGGTGAGTTTGGAGCGGCTGACGGAGCGCGATCTTCAAGAAGTCGAAGAAATGCTCAAGCGCCATGCGGTCTATACCCGCAGCACTTGCGCCTGGCGACTGCTGGCCCTTTGGCAGGAAACGGCGCCAAAATTCGTCAAGGTCATGCCGAAGGATTACCGCCGCGTCTTAGAAGCCCTCGAAGAGGCGGAAGCCAAAGGTTTAATCGGTGACGATGCGCTGATGGCCGCATTCGAAGCAAACAAGAACGATGCGGCTCGGGTCAGCGGCAACTGAGCTCGCTCGTCATCGGTCGGGCTTCATTTTGAGTCTGTTCCACTCGACTCAAAGCATATTCTAAACGTTTCAAACGGGGCGGCGTTGCGTCGGCTACACGGCATGTGTGAAGCATTGTCAGGAGTATTTTGGTGATGGGTAAACCGACGGGTTTCATGGAATACAAGCGGGAACTTCCTCCGGATCGCTCGCCGCTGGAGCGGGTAAAAGACTGGAACGAGTTCCACGAGCATTTTTCAGAGGAAAAGCTGCGCCAGCAGGGCGCGCGCTGCATGGACTGCGGCATTCCATTTTGCCACACGGGTCAATTGATCAGCGGGATGGCCTCCGGCTGCCCGGTCAACAATCTGATCCCAGAATGGAATGATCTTGTTTATCGCGGCCTGTGGAAAGAAGCCCTCGAGCGTTTGCACAAAACCAACAACTTTCCGGAGTTCACGGGGCGGGTCTGTCCGGCGCCTTGCGAAGGATCGTGCGTGCTCGGTCTGAACGAGCTTCCGGTAACGATTAAAACCATCGAGTGCGCCATTATCGATAACGGCTTTGTTCAGGGATGGGTGGCAGCCGAGGGGCCGGAAAAACGGACGGGGAAAAAAGTCGCTGTGATCGGCTCAGGCCCGGCGGGTCTCGCCGCGGCCGCACAACTCAATCGCGCCGGTCACCTGGTGACCGTGTACGAACGCGCGGACCGAATCGGCGGGTTGCTCATGTACGGCATCCCCAATATGAAGCTCGATAAAAAAATCGTTCAGCGGCGTATTGATCTCATGGCCGCGGAGGGCGTCAAGTTCGTCGCGAATGCTCACGTGGGAGTAGATCTTCCGGCCGCGAAATTGAAAACCGAATTCGACGCTGTTGTGATCTGTACCGGAGCGACCAAACCGCGTGATTTGCCGATTCCCGGGCGAGAGTTGAAGGGCATCTACATGGCAATGGAATTTCTCCGCGCCAACACGAAAAGTCTTCTCGACTCAAACCATCGTGATGGTTGCTTTATCTCGGCGAAAGACAAACACGTGGTCGTTATCGGGGGTGGCGATACCGGAACCGATTGCGTCGGCACCGCGATGCGGCACGGCTGCAAGAGCTTGACCCAGGTGGAAATTCTGCCGCGCCCGCCCGACACCCGACAGCCCGACAATCCGTGGCCGGAATGGCCGAAGGTTTACAAGCTCGACTACGGGCAGGAAGAAGCCGCGGCCCGATTTGACGGTGACCCGCGCGTCTACCTTACCACCGGAGAGAAATTTGTCGGCGACGAATCAGGCCAGGTCAAGGAGCTACGTATCTATGAAGTGGCATGGAAACGCACTGAGCAAGGCGGTTTCGTGCCGGAGCGGGTTCCGGGCTCGGACAAAATTTTGCGCGCCGACCTTGTCTTGTTGGCTATGGGGTTTTTGGGTCCGGAAGACCCCGTCCTGACGGAGCTCGGAGTGGAACGCGACCCGCGCTCCAACGCTAAAGCCGAGTATGGGCAATTTGTCACGAACGTGCCGGGCGTCTTCGCGGCCGGCGACTGCCGGCGCGGCCAAAGCCTGGTCGTCTGGGCGATCAACGAAGGGCGTGCCGCCGCACGAGAATGCGATCGTTACCTGATGGGGCGGGGGCGAACCGATCTGCCGTAAATTCCGTTAACAAAAAATGCGCGGGCGCACGATGCTGCCCCCTCCAGGGCTAGTATTTGCTGAAGTAGATCCGTTTATTTTACCCACAGATTGTTCAGATCACCGATATTGGGCAACAAGCCTAAAGAAATTCCCGACTGTAGGATTTTGTTTTGCGACTGAAAAAACGCGTCGCCCCATTTGTCGGCGGCGTTGGCTTGATTCTGCTTAAAGCCGGCGGCGACTTCGTCCGGCGTGCTCAAATTGAAAAGCTCTTTTGCTTTTAATTTAAAAAAATCCTCATCCTGTCCCGTTTTAATCATGTGAATCGCGTCGGCATAGGCGCCTCGAATCGCCTTCAGCAATTGCGGCTGCTTTTCGACAGTTTCCTTGAGTATGCCCACGCTTGATTTCAGCGGTGGCGCGCCAAAAATATTCTCCAGCTCGATATCGAAGTCGAGGAGCACGCGATATTTGCCCGACATGACCAACCTCGTGGTGTGTGGCTCGAATATGTTGATCGCGTCGACTTCCCCACGTTCCAGAAGCGCAATCAGGGCGCCGGTTTCCGCCGGAATGTTCTGGAAATCCTTTTCAATGTCGAGCTTCTGCTCTTTGGCAATCACCGCCGAGAAAAAATAGGCGCCGGTCACGCGCGCAAAGTTGCCGATCTTTTTTCCTTTCAGGTCGGCGAACGACTTGTAGGGCGCATCTTTCCTGACCACCCAGGAATTGCCCGACCAGATTTGCGGCGCAATCAGCCGAATATCCGTGCCGCTCTTCACCAGATTGACCGCCGTGCTTGGTTGCATTGAGCTCGCCAGGGTTCGACCGAGCTTGACCGCATTCGCGGCCTCGGTGAAATCCATCATCATGTTCGTGATTTTGATGCCGTACTTGTTATCGAGCTTTTTGTTTTCGATAAGCGCGGCAATGTAGCCGGATTGTCCGGCGGCGCTAGTCGCAATGTTTATGGGAGTCAAAGCTTGGCCGGCGCCGGCCAGCACCGGTGGGAATGCAGCCAGCACGGAGAGTGGGAGAATCAAGCGGAGTCGGGTAAATCTCATGATTCGATATCCTCCTTCAGAGTGACCTTGTTTTCGAGCTCGGCGGCAAATTTGTAAACATCGGCTCCCCAGTGATGTGGTGACGGGAGCGGATTCGGCACGTAAGCATCGAGCCGCGCGGGCCGCTGAGTCAATGTCACGACGTAATCGCCCATATAAGCCGCTTCGGCGAGATTGTGCGTGACAAAGACAACCGTGCGGTGAAGCTGCTCACAGAGCCGCCGCGTGGTTTGGCGTAATTGCCGCGCGGTAAGCTCATCGACACTGGCGAAGGGCTCGTCCATGAGGACGATATCCGACTCGATCGCCAGGGCGCGCGCCAGCCCGACGCGCTGGCGCTGTCCACCCGAAAGGTAGAGCGGAAATTGATTCACGTATTCTTCGAGGCCGACGAGGTTCAAATAATGCGTCACGCGCGATTCCCATTGACGGCGCGGTACACCCGCGCCTTGCAACGCCAGGCTGATATTTTCCCCGATGGTTTTCCAAGGCAACAATCGCGGGCTTTGAAAAACGTAGCCGATAAGGGGCCGCTTTTCGGGTTTGCCGCGACTAATAAAAATGAGCTCTCCACGATCCAGATTTTCCAAGCCCACCATGGAATTGAGAAGCGTCGATTTGCCGCATCCCGAGGGGCCGATCAATACCGTGACGCAGCCTTCGCGCGCTTCGAAAGATAATCCATCGATGATCTTGAACGGTCGGCCATCCTCGCGACGAAACCACTTTTCGGCGTCTTTGACCAAAAGCTCTGCCATTAGCGCCTCCAGACCTCGACCCTCGGCCGCCAGGCAGTGAGGCGCCGCTCCGCGAAGTTGATCAGACCGTATTCGATCACGATCATGGCAATGACGAAGGTTATCGTCCAGGCGATCACGCCTTCCATGTTGAAGACTTGGTAGGATTTCATCACTTGGTAGCCGACGCCGTTGCTGGTGCCGAACATCTCGACCACGACGACGACTTTCCAGGCGAGCCCGAGACCGTAGCGGGTTGCGGCGAAAATATTCGGCACGAGCTGCGGCAAAATCACCTGGGAAATCTTCATCCATTTTGTGAAGTGAAAGACATGGCTCATGTCGATGAGCTCTTTGTCGAGGGATTTGACTCCGGCCCAGATATTGATCACGAGCATGGGAAAGATTGTCACGGTCACGGCAAAATAGGGAGAAAATTCATTGATACCAAATAACATCACGGCGATGAGCGCCCACATCAGTCCGGGAATCGTGAGGCCGAGCACCACCAGCGGTTGAAAAAAACGTTCGCCCATGGCGACCGTGCCCATATAAATGCCGACACCGATACTGAAAAACATCGCGATCACGGCGCCGACGAAAACACGGCGCAAGCTCTGAAACATGTGAAAAAAGAAGGTGCCGTCACTCACCAACCGAACGGCTTCCTGAAAAGTATTCATCGGACTCGGCAGCAAGCGTGGGTAGATTAGATACAAAGACCACCAGATTGCGAAGACGCTGACCACCGCTAGGACCGGCGGCAAGAAGCGACCGGCCAAGTCGCGTGCCGTTCCAGTTTCAAAGGATGGGAGGGTTTCGGCTCCGGCAACGCCCACCTGCCGGCCGGCGGTAAGAGCTGAATGATCGGGTTCAGAAGTCACAACTAAAGTAGTGCTATAGAACGGCGTTTATTGTCAATCTGAAACGCACGCTCGGAATGGTTTTGTTTTCACTCGCACCGCTGCTTTGCTTACTTGTTTTGTCAATTGGCAGCGCGACTGGCCGCAAAGAATACTTGATTGCCTATGACTGCTGTCAGGTGGTCGGTATCCGGCGCTCAAGCGCTCATGGTTGAATGGCTGAAAGCGAGGGCATCAGGATAGCTCGCGTACGCAGTCGTCGGGTGTGCAACAGTCGCGGCTAGCGCACATTTTGCTGCTGGCGCAGGCGATCGAGGTCCTGTTGCGTTTGATTGCGGCGGATTTGGTCTTGGAGCGAATCGATCCGCTGTTGCCGTTGAAATTCGTCGATTTGCTGCCGCTGGCGGAGTGGATCACGTTCCCGCTGGATTCGCTCTAGCTGCTGATCATTTTGTAGCCGTTGCAGTTGCTGGTCGTTTTTCAGCTGGTCGAGTTGCCGCTGGGTTTGCGTGGCTTCAGGCTGTTGGGGTTGTGTCGGTTCGCTTTTCTGCTGTTTGAGTTGATCGAGCTGATGCTGCTGCTGATTAAGGTCCTGCTCGCGCTTCAAGTTTTCGAGCTGCTCCTGGCGCTTTAGCTCCCGCGCCTTTTCTTCTTGCCGAGCTTTGTTTTGCTC
>DATIEH010000288.1:0-12412 GCA_035455905.1 Binatia bacterium
CACCGCCGAGATCGCGCGCGTCTATCTCCACCCGGTCTATTCATTTCCGAAGGTCACGTTTACCATCGCTCTCGACGAAGGGGGCTCTCTTAGGGCGATCGCTGAGCCCAACCATTCGGCGGGTTGGGAAGCGGCTAAAAAAATCACTGTCGCGCCGTAACCGACGAGTCTATTGTTTGCCCATCGCGACCGATACCGTGGTAATCCCTTTGTCCCCCACCACCACCTGCTGCGTCACAGTTCCCAAACTTTCCTGCCAGACCTGCATCGTGTACTTTCCTCGCGGCACATTTTCCAGGCTAAACTCACCTTGTTCATTGGTTACGGCATAAAAGGGATGCTCGGCAACGATCACCCAGCCGCGCATCCAGGAATGAAGATCGCAATCGATCCGTAGGACCTCGGGCTGTTTGAACGAAAATGAAATGCTGCGCGCATGCGGCTGCGCCCGATTGAACGGCGGATTTTCTTTCCCGGCGCTCCTGACGTTGTGCAGCAATCGATCGCTGTTGAGAAATTCTACCGTTCCGCCGACCGGCACGATAACCACGCGCGGAGTGAACGAGCATTGCTTCTGATCCATTTTCGCGGGGGGCAGATTCCAATCTCGCTTTGCCTCCGGTGCAATATTTTGCAGTGATACGACCGCGTTTTTGATTCCATTGTTACCGGAGAGCAGCAAGTCTTCCGGGTCTTTTTCCTTGCCACAAATATACTGGTCGATGGTCACCGAAATTTTCTTTTTCTCGATGGCTGCGCCCACGTAGCGGACATTGCCTTTGATCGTCTCTGCCCACAGCGCCCCGGATGAAAAACACCAGAGCAAGACCAAAACGCTGACCAGTAACCGTTTTGCGGCGCCCGCAAAAAAAGCTCCGAGTGCAAATATTTTCATTGAGAACCTCGTCGCACCAATAATACACAAGCCTATTCATTAGTCTATGAATGGCGCGCCACTTTTCGCATCCGCAGCTTATGCCGCTTGTATCAAAAATCGTTCGGTTATAAACCGTACGAAAGGATCGGCCACAACTCGATCACCGGGAGCGATGAAGGGAGCATGCATGTCGGAAACGGAACGTTTTGTCCATCGGTTGGCGCTGCTCGGCGGCGTGGAGTTCTCGACAACCGACCTCGAAATCATCACAAGCGAGATCGCAGAAATGGAGCGGATCCTCACTGAGCTGGAAGAATTCGCTCACGATACCCCATGGGTTTCGTTGCAGACTCAGCCGATCGAAAAAAAATCGGACCATGATTAGCGATTTCCTGGAAGCGGATCTGACCGATCTCTCCTGGTTGATTTCCACCCGTGAGTTGTCATCGACAGAGGTCGTGACCGCTGCCCTTAAACGACTCAGAAGCCTCGAGCCAAGGCTCAATGCGTTCATTACCGTGCTCGACGAGCAAGCGCGTGCTGCAGCAAAAGCGGCGGATGATGAAATTGCTCATGGTCGCCATCGCGGCCCGCTGCACGGCATCCCGATCACAATCAAAGACATGTTTGCCACTTCCGGTGTGCGCACCACCGGCGCTTCGAAGATTTTGCTCGATTGGGTTCCGAATTTCGACGCTCATATCGTCGAGCGGCTTGACGCCGCCGGAGCGATCCTCATTGGAAAAACCAACTTGGACGAGTTTGGCCATGGCGGGACCTCGACCCTGTCGCACTTCGGTCCCGTGCACAATCCCTGGAATACCGAGCGCATCGCCGGCGGCTCTAGCGGCGGATCAGCCGCTGCTGTGGCGGCGCGCATCGGCCCGCTCTCCTACGGCACCGAGACTGGATCATCGGTGCGCCGTCCGGCGTCGTATTGTGGCATCGTCGGATTCAAGCCGACCTTCGGCATTATTAGCCGCTACGGCTCGTTTCGCGGCGCCTGGACCCAGGATCATGTCGGTATTTTCGCGCGCTCTGTCAAAGACGTCGCGCTCGGTCTCGATGCCACCGCCGGATACGATTCGTGCGATCCGTCAAGCGTCCAGCAGAACAGTCCGACCTATGCGAGCCATCTCGACGGCAACGTAAAAGGCTTGCGACTCGCGGTGCCTCGCCGTTTTCTCGAAGGAACCGAGTCAGCGGTCAAGGAAGCATTCGAGGTGGCACTAAAAACTTTAGCCGAGGCCGGTTGTGTCATCGACGATTTGGACATCCCCGAGCTTAGCTACGCGGCGATGACTTCCATGATCACCAGTTCTGCCGAGAGCGCCGGCATTAATCGCCGCTGGTTTCGCGAGTGCCACCAGGATTTTGTTCCGCACGTCGCCCGAGGTTTGGCCGTTGGAATGACGATTACCGCTTCTGAATATCTGACCGTTCAGCGGGCGCGCCATCGCATTCGCGAGGCGCTACATCAAGCGTATAAGAAGATCGATCTCATCGTGTCACCGACCACTCCGAGAGTCGCCCCACCAATTTCCGACGGAGTCAGAGGAAATGGCGACAACACCCATCACGCGAGCAACAATCATTCGAATCTTTTGCGCTTCCCGAGTATGCTCGGCCTGCCCGGCTGCTCGGTTCCCTGCGGCATGACCCCTGACAAAATGCCCATTGGCATGCAACTGATCGGCGCCTGGTTCTCCGATCAGACTGTCCTGAATGCTGGCTTGGCCTACCAAAGCCTCAGCGACTGGCACAGACAAAAACCTCCCGTTGATCACTAAGGGGTTCACCACACCCTTCAGTAAGCGCCGATATCGCCGAGTTGAGCCGTGCGTCCGATTCCGATATTTCACCTTGGTCGCATGCGAGCGATGCCGCAACAATGTGATCGATGGACAAAGCTCCTGCGCCTTTGACGAGCCCGCGGACAGCCAACGCCATCGCCAGCCCAATTTCAAATATTTGGCTGGCGCTTTGAAATTCACATTCAGGAAATTCTAGATGACAACGTGGTTGTCGCCCGTCCGAACTGCTTTGTCGGTCAAAAGCCTCCGAAATGCCGCGCGACGAGGCGAAAATTCCTCCAGTCGTGCGCGTTGGAAATGAGCTTTGTCGCATGATCGGCGCAGAAAAATTTATGACACTCCTTGACGAGTAACTTTTTCTCACAATTGCAGGCTATTTTTTTCTGGCACAGCTTTAGCGATACGCCGCAATAGCAGCGAGGAAGCGACGATCATGCGTTCACGTATACTGTTGGCTTTGATTTTTGCGGCAAATATCGTCGTCGGATGCTCCACCCATCGAGCGGTGACCAGTGAGGTCACTTACGACGACCGCACCGGACGCCCCATTACCGTCGAACGAGAGACTACGACTACGGAGAGCGGCACCGAAGATGAGGGTGCGCTGAGTGGAACAGTTAATGCCGTAGGTGAACTTATCGCCCAACCGTTTCGCGCAGTCGGTGGCTTATTACGGGCGATTTTCTAGCCGCTGTCACGCCGTGCGAAGAAAAAAAGAAATGCACTGCTAACATGAACTTCGACCGAGAAAAACTCAACTTTACCTCCCTCAAGCGGCAGCGCTGCCAGGTGTGCCGCTGCGAGGACAAGTTCAACTTCAATGTTTCAGATAAACTCTGGCGTGAAATTGTGCCGCTGGAATTTCAGAACAAAGTCGTTTGCCTGCCGTGCTTCGACGAGCTCGCGCGAGAAAAAAACAAGGAGTACGCTCATTCCATCGCGGTGCTTTACTTTGCTGGTCGCCAAGCCAGCTTCAAATTTCAAACCGTGCAGGCGCAAAGCACGGGACAACAACAGGACTGACTGGTAAGGCGTTCTCGACAACCGCAGAGCCCTCGGTTCGAAGCTGAGGAATTCGTAATTGTCGACTGGAAGGCGACTCCGACCTCCCGTCATTTCGGCAAAACCGGAACCCGGGCTCTTTTATTCTGAACCGGCAATGAACCCGAATACCGGCATGACCAAAGTTGCATTGCGCCTAAAGGTCCACGGCATGTCGTCCCCGAGAGAGCGCATTATTCATTATAGAGCGTCTTGATAATGCCCGCGCGCTCCAGGTCTCGGAGATAACTTATATCGATAAAGCTTTCCGGTGTCAGGTTCTTGGCCTTTGGCGTGCGCGAGCCGATTTCGTCCAGTACCATCTGAATTCCTTTGATGGTTGGATATGGAACTTTCGGCATCACCTTGATGGCATAGTGCTGATAGGTTTCGTTCAGCGCTTCGGCATCGGTAATGCGCGAATATTTGGCAATGACTTTCATCGCGAAGTCCTTGTCGGTTTTGAACCGGTGTAAGCCTTCGACGTAAGCGCGTAGATAGCGGCGCACGGTCTCCGGGGCTTCTTTCATGTAGCTTCGCGTCGTGACCACGCCAGCACCCTGGTAATCGACCCCGATGGCGCTCAGGTCCGCAAGCATACTATAGCCCAGCTTGCCGGCTTGAAGGTGTAAGGGCGAAGACAGCATTCCACCGTCGATCCCGCGGGAAGCCAAACCCGCGAGAATTTCCTGGGAGCCCCCCATTTGGATCAAAGCGACATCGCGCTCCGGTTGCAGATTCCATTGACCGAGCACATAACGCAGCAAAAAGTCATCGGACGTGCCGAACCGCGTGATGCCGACTTTCTTGCCCTTGAGGTCTTCACGCCGTTTTATCTCCGGCTTGACCATAATCTTCTGTCCCGGCTTGTGGTTCGGACCCGCAAGCATGACCAGATCAGCACCGGCGAGATTTGCCTGGATCACCGCAGGAATTGCGATCTCGGAGATCGGAATATCTTTGGCCAGCATCGCCTGGACAACGCGCGAGCTACCGGCGATGTAAATGAGTTCTACCTCCAGGCCATACTTGTCGAAAAGCTTGGCTTCCTTCGCGACCCACAGCACGGCCATGGATCCCACGGTCGTGGGATAGGCGACTTTTATCTTGCCCTGACCATGCGCAAGTGGCGGCGCAAAAACGGCGCATAAAATTACGGCCACTACATATTTGATACTTTTCACGTCGGGCCTCATCGTCAGCACAGTACGATTATGGATGCACATCCTCGAGGAACCAGTCGGTAGGGATTTCGCGGCCGACCCGAGCCTCCCTGGCGCGCGCCAATACTTCACTCCCCACGGCCGCAAACTGCAAACCGAGGCCGACATTATTGCAAAAACAACTGATCGCCTGTTGGTTCGTTCGTCCCGGATGCTGTTTGTTCACCAGCTGGGAAAGAGTTGGGAAGTTCCAGATCGCGCAGTCCTCGCGTGTGAGAGGGTGCTGCCAACCTTCGGCGACATCGGGGATGGACTGGCGCTCGACGCCGATCGCGATCTGAAATGGTTTCGCCTCTTGCCAATGAATGATCAATGGATCGGCGCGCCGATAAGTCGCCGCGTCGAGCTCGCACGGCTTGACACAGGAAACATGCATGCCCGGCGACAAGAGCTCGGCGTCGAACAGCGGCGAAATCGAGTTGGTGGTACAAATCACCATATCGGCAGTCTCGATCGCTTCCTTTGTACTGCCGCATTCGATTAGCTGCGCGGCAACCTTTCCGGACCAATTTTCGAGAAACCGCCGCCGCGACTCCGGTGTCGGGCTGTATACTCTGACCTGTCGCACATCGCGAACCATCGAGAGCGTCACCAAGTGTGCGGTCGCTTGCCAGCCGGCGCCCAGCAACGCCATTATCGTTGCGTCTTTGCGCGCAAGATAACGCGCCGCAATGGCGCTGGCGCCGGCGACCCGGAGCTTTTGGACGTAGCCATCGGGAAATATCGCCAGCGGCTCGCCGGTTTCGGTGCTGAACAACATCACCAATCCGACGAATTTATCGCCGCCGGCCACTGGCAATTTATCTTTGCGGATGCCGCCGGCCTTTTCGTACCACTTGACCACGCTCGAGTTCAGCCGCAGTGCCGCAACGTTGCGGGCGGGCAGGACACCGCTCATGGTCTTGTATTCATAAAACTCGCCGGGTTTCGTCGGGCTGAAGACATCATAACGCGGCACCGTCGCGGCCATTCCATTACCGAGATCGCGATACGCCTCTTCGAGAACCTCAAGACAAGCGCCGACTGGAAGAATCTTTTCGATATCTTCGTTAGACAAGATCAACATACAACTCTCCTTGCGCTCGCTGAGTCATAGGGCGGTCTAAATTCTTTTGCAAGGCACCGCGGCAACGCAGCAGTCCGGAGCTGGCGGAAGGGCCCAAGTTTAAGTCACGCCGATAGGGCGGGGCGTTTAATTTATTTTTTGTACAGAGGACCGTAAACTGGAGAGACGACGTTGAAAGCTTTCAGGAATCCTGCTGTTTGATTCTTTGGAGTAGCTCTTGGACGGAAGATTTGGCTATGACGCGATCGAATTGCGCGCGATAATTGCTGACGATACTGACATGGTCAATGACCATATCGTACACCTTCCACTGACCGTCCACATCGTGCAGCTGATAATCGATAGGAAGGTCGTCGCCTTTTCCACTGACGACTTTCGTCTCAACGGTCGCCAGAGGACCCTCACGAGTCTCGTGTTCATATTGAACTTTTTCATCACCCGAAGCACGCACCGACCTTCCATAGGCGCGCAGTAGCTTTTGGGTAAAGGCATCAACGAACTCGCGCTGTTCAGCGCCCGCCAACGCTTGCCAATGTGAGCCGAGCGAGCGTTTTGTCATTTCCGAAAAATCAAAGCGGCTAAGAACAAGCGCCATTGCGTTTTCCGGCAACCCGGACGCGCGTAATTGTGCCACGGGAGTATTTACGAGAATGGTAACGAACTGGTTAATTGTCGCACTGAGTTGTGTCGTCGGCTCACCCGCGGCGAGCGGTGTAGAAAACAAAAAAATAGCTGCAAAAATAATGACTAACTTACTGATTTTTTTCATTTTATTTCCTGACGAGATAAGATTGTTTATATATTAACTTTTAAAGTATGCGTGTGCAATGACCCGTCCTGCGCGTCTTCGTTATGGCCCGCTTGTCCCTATGCCGGTCTTTCCTTACCATGGAGCTTTATTGAGAGGAGAACTCTTTCCGTGCACTACTTCGCCTATGGCTCGAATATGAATTGGCCGCAGATGCAGCGGCGCTGTCCGTCATCAAAGTTCGTTTGCGTCGCCCGGCTGGCTGATTATCAGTTCGGCATCACCCGCCACTCCCGTTTGCGCGACTGTGGCACGGCCAACGTTTTTCCCGTACCCGGAAAAGAAGTTTGGGGCGTCGTTTATGACGTCGGTGATTCGGAGCTTTTGATTCTCGATAGTTTCGAGGATGGCTATCGGCGCACAATCATGCCGGTGTATGAGATTGGAGATGGCGCTCAACCGCTCACATCCTTGATTTACATCGCCGAGATTGAATCCAATGTTCCGCCGCCCAATGCCGAATATAAGAGGCTGATTCTTGAAGGCGCGAAATATTGGCAACTCCCCAGCGCGTACATCGCAACTCTCGAAAGCTTACAAGCCGCTGTTGATCCCTAGTCTCTTCACTTTATTTTTGGCCCCTCGTGGACATGCAGCGTAGCGCGCGTTAAGATCGCAGCCATCTTCCTACCGGCTATTCCGATGGCAATCACCTTGAGCGACGTCCGAGTCAAGGCGAACGGTGTCGCGCGCCATCCGCGCACACGCAAGATCGCGATCTGGCTGATTTCGATCTTTGTGGCGATCGGCGTGCTCTTTGGTCTCGTTGCGCCGCCGTTGATCCGCGGCAAAATCGCTGCCGTGCTTTCCGATAAGCTGCACCGCCAGGTCTCCGTCGAGCAGATCCGATTCAATCCTTATACGCTGACCGCGACCATCCGCGGTTTCTTGATAAAAGAACCGCAAAGCGAGACGCCTGCTTTCTCCTTCGAGGAGTTGCTTGTCAACCTGGAAATGCGATCGCTTTTCCGTCTGGCGCCGGTGATCAAAGAATTGCGTCTGGTAAAGCCCTATTTCCATGTCGTCCGAAACGAAGATCACACTTATAATTTCAGCGACCTGATTAACGAGTTCACCAAGGAAACACCGGGACCCAAGAAGCCGCCCGGGCCCACTCCACGCTTTGCCCTGAACAATATTCAAATTCTTGACGGTAGAATTGACTTTGACGACCGGCCGGAGCAAACGAAACACGTTATTTCCGCGATAAAATTAGGCGTGCCGTTCATCTCAAGCATTCCTTCACAGGTCGATATCACGGTTCAACCCTCGTTGTATGCTTTGGTGAACGGTGCACCGTTTGAGATTAACGGCCAGATCAAGCCGTTCAAGGACCCGCACGAAAGCACCATTCATCTCGATATCAACAAATTCGAGCTGCCGAGGTATGTCGAATATTCGCCCGTGGATCTGAATTTCAAAGTCCCATCCGGGCAACTCGATGCCAAACTCACGGCGGCCTTCAGAACGTTAAAAGACAAACCTTCCGTGTTATCGATTTCCGGGAATGTGGCGCTCAAGCAGCTTACGCTCCAGGACAAAAATGATGCGCCGCTGTTGACATTGCCGGCGTTCGACCTGGTCGTTGATGATATTGAGGTTTTTTCGCAAAAGGCAGCTTTGAAATCCATCAAGTTAGAGTCGCCGGAGCTTCACGTCACCCGCAATCGTGACGGTTCCTTGAACCTGGCATCGTTGATTGCGCAGAGCAAAACCGAAAAGGCTCCGCAGCCAAAAACTAATGAGAAACCCTTCGGCTATCAGGTTGGTGAGATTGCCGTCGACCAAGGCAAAGTGATCTTCGCTGACCGAGGCCCGGAACAGCCCTTTGAAAAGCAACTGGAAAATATCCAAATCGATGTCAAAGCACTTACCAACGAAGCAGGAAAAAAAGCCACGACCGAAATCTCCTTCCGGACCAATGCGGAAGAAGAATTCAAGCATAGTGGCACCCTGCAACTCATCCCGCTTCTAGCCGAAGGGAATATCGAGCTTAAGAGTCTCCAGCTCAAGGGACTTCGCCCCTACTATGACAGCGTTCTTGGAGTTGAAATTGCCGAAGGCCTGCTCGATCTCGCCACTCGCTTTGCAATTGTAAAGGACGGCGATAAACCGCTGCAGACCAAACTCGATGAGCTGAGCGCGGGGTTACGCTCTCTTCAGCTGAACGTGCCCAACGAGCGCCAACCGCTCTGGCGTGGTCGGCTGCTCGCAATCAAAGACGCCACGGTGGATGTCGAAAAAAAATCGATCGTCGTCGGTTCGGTCGAAGGTCACGACGGTAATGGCTTGATCCAACGCAATCCGGACGGAAGTATCAACTTCGCCAGAATAATCAAGACTCAGGCCGGTCCAAGCGAGGCCAAAAAGCCGGACCAAGGAGAAACGGCGGAGTGGGCTATACAAATGAAACACGCCGCGCTCGACGGTTTTCGCATCGTCTTTGAAGACCGCATGCTTGCCTCTCCAGCGCGCATGACCATTTCTGCGCTGTCGGCACGCATAGAAAATGCTTCCAACGCGAAAAATTCGCGCGCCAAAGCGAGCATACAAGCCGCGATTAACAATAAAGGACGTATTCGTCTGGCAGGAACTCTGGGCACGCGGCCCGTCGCCGGCCGTTTCAACCTCGTGACGCAGGGGATCGAGGTCGTGCCTTTTCAGCCCTATATAGCGGACCAGGTTAATTTATCGTTAACGAGCGGCGCCGTTGGCAGCAAAGGCGTTCTTACGATTGACACCAGCGGCGAAGGTGCCGCGAAGGTAAACTATGAAGGCGACGTCCATATCGCGGATTTCGCTTCGGTTGAAAAGGATGCCTCGCAGGATCTGCTTAAGTGGAAAGCCTTAGACCTCGGCGGGATTCAGTTCGCTTTGCAGCCCATGCAGCTACGGATCAATGAAATTAATCTTGCGGATTTTTACACTCGCCTCATTCTCGGAGCCGACGGTAAACTCAATCTGCAAAAGTTGAGCGCTGCGAAAACCGCGTCAGGTGAGGCCGCGGAAACCAAGCAGGCGCCGTCACCTGAGGCAGCTCCGGCTGCGCCAGCACCTGCAACCGAGAAGCAGGTTTCCATCGGCAAAATCAACTTGCAGACAGGTAATGTTGACTTCAGCGACTTTTTTATCAAACCCAATTATTCGGCGAATCTCACTGGCGTCCAGGGGTCAATTTCTGAGCTCAAACCGGATACTCCGGGCGATCTTTCAATCCAAGCCAAACTCGACAACGCCGCTCCCGTCGATATTCAGGGTAAGATCAACCCTCTGTCGAAAGATCTCTATTTGGACATTGTCGCGGATGCTAGAGAAATCCAGCTCAATCCCATGTCGCCTTACTCGATCAAGTACGTCGGATATGGAATTGAGAGAGGCGAGCTCTCGTTCAAGGTCAAGTACAAGGTGGAGAACCGAAAACTCGAGGCGCAGAATCAGATCATTCTCAACCAGCTGACCTTCGGAGAAAAAGTTGAGAGTCCCACTGCCACGAAGCTGCCGGTATTGCTCGCCGTCGCGTTACTGAAAGATCGCAATGGCGTGATCGACATCAATTTGCCGATCAGCGGTTCCCTGGACAGTCCCGAGTTTAGCGTTGGCGGAATTATCTTGAGGCTCATCATCAATATTATTACAAGAGCCGTGACTTCTCCCTTTGCCTTGCTTGGTGCTGCCTTCGGCGGCGGCAGTGGCGCGGAGTTGAGCTATGTCGAGTTCGATTACGGCCGTTGGACTCTGACACAGAACGCTGAAGCCAAAATCAAGTCGCTTGCAACAGCGATGAACAATCGTCCTGCCCTCAAACTCGACATCGCTGGTCGCGTCGACCCGGTCAATGACCTCGAGGGTCTCAAGCAAGTGTCTATCGAGCGCAAGGTTAAAGCACAAAAAATGAAGGAACTGGTACGACAAGGAACTGCTCCTAAATCGGTAGACGACGTCCAGGTCGATAAGACTGAATACGAGCGTTATCTCAAGACAGCTTATGGCGATGAGAGCTTTTCAAAACCGAGAAATGTCATCGGTCTCGCTAAAGACTTGCCGGTGGCGGAGATGGAGAGCCTGATGCTTAAAAATACCCAGGTCACCGACGATGATCTGCGTAACCTGGTCAATCGCCGTGCCCAAGTGGTTCAAGAACGCTTGCTCGCTACCGGGCAAGTGACGGGAGACCGCGTTTCGATCGTCGCTGCGAAACCGGTTTCTGCGGAAGAAAATGAGAAGACCAAAGCGAAACTGAGTCGGGTTGATTTTTCGTTGAGGTAAGGTTTTCGTCGAGTGACCTTATTGTTTTCGAGAGTCTACCTTGGGTTTGTGCACGCCTTTCTTCTGTTATAGACTCGCCCTTGCGTCAGGAGGCTCGTCGATGTCCCAGTTAAGAAAAACCGCCAAACCTAAAGTCACCATCATCGCCAGTAAAGGCGCCAATCAAGCCATCAACTATTTGTTGGAAGATCGAGACGAGTTGGAGTGGCTGGTCGCCATTGGCAGAAATCACAAGGGTGATATTTTCTTTTACGACACCGGCGGCGATATTATTCAGGACCTGGGCGCCTTGGAATACATCAAGGAAAGAATCGTCAGAGACTACTTCGGAGAGTCAGAGGAGTAATCCTGGACTTTGTTGTTCTCATTCCGAGCAAAGCGAGAATCTTTCCGTATCATCGTCCGAAAGCTACTTACCGATTTCCTGAGACTCCCGCATTGAACGTTGAACAGCTCTAGCCCCGCGGAATCTTCGGCTTGATCTTCAACGCCGGCGCCCCTTCCGGCAGAAAATCTTCAAGTTTCACGGTTTCCCATCCCACTGGCCTCAATCGTTCGAACTCATCGCGCCGTTTCGGATCGCACTCCGGCGGTTTTGTCGCATCGATGATCATTTTGCCCCCGATCCGGTGCCAGCCCGGTGCTCCGGGATGGCCGAACTCGGGACAGGACGGATCCATCGCGTGAATCTTGGCGCCATTGATAATGACAATATCCTCGGCGGGATTGACACGCGTGTTGATCGCCCAGAGTATCTCCGCATAATTAAAAATGTCGACGTCCTCGTCCACGGCAATGGCTACTTTGGGATGCTGGTATTCGCTCGACAACACCGACATTAGAACATTGCGCGCCTCGCCGTAATAACGCGGCTTCATCTGCACCACGACGCCGAAAATTCCCGGCAGCACCAACACGTTCTTAACGTCCGCCAGGCCGCCGACGGTTCGCGCCCGGCGTAGAATCTGCGCGGACATCGGCACCTTGTGGTAAACGCAGCCCTCCACCTCGGTGCCGTTCTGAATATTTTTAAAAATCGCATCCGCGCGCATCGTCACTGCTTTGATGTGGACAACGGGATTCATGCCCGACCCGGTGAGATAGTAATCTTGAAATTCGCTGAACGGTCCCTCGGGTTCTCTCAATTTCGGCGGAATTTCTCCCTCGAGAACGATTTCCGCCCAGGCGGGCACTTCAAGATCCACCGTGCGGCATTTCACCAGCTCGACATCTTCTTGCAACAATGCCGCAGCGATCTCGAGCTCGTCGACGCCGTACTGTGTCGTCGTCGCCGCCGCGAAATAGTACATCGGGTGG
>DATIEH010000289.1:0-2288 GCA_035455905.1 Binatia bacterium
ATCGATACGATCCTCAAGATCGCGGCGCAAGACGATGTCGAAATCACTCACGCTTTCGTCACGCATACGCATCCCGATCATGTCGGCGGGCGCTTCTCGGGCGTCGAGATTCCCGGCGTCTCGGAGCTGCTGAGCAAGTGCAAGCTCAAGGTCGTCGTACACAAAACCGAAGTCGACGCGCTGAAAGGGCTTGCGCCATCGGATATCATCAAAGCGGAGAGTGGCGACAAGATCGACATTGGTGGGCTCGAGATTCAATTACTCCATACGCCGGGCCATACACCGGGCTCGCAGTGCTTTCTGATCGACGGCAGGATTGTTTCCGGTGATACGCTGTTCATCGATGCCTGCGGCCGAACCGATTTTCCCGGCGGCAATGCCGAGCAAATGTATTACAGCCTGACGCAGAAACTCATGGCGTTACCGGATGACACTATCCTTTTCCCCGGCCACAATTACGCGCGCGTGCCGCACGCCACGATCGGCGAGCAAAAGAAAACCAATCCCTACCTCCGTTTCGCTTCGCTGAAGCAGTTTCTCGCCGCGATGGGCTATCGCTGAATTAAACTGGCAGAAAGAGCGGCGGGTTGAACGCTTTTCTAGCCGGAAATCCGTAAGAATTCCTCGAGGGGCGGCGTTATACCCGTTTAGGCGGTATCCAGAAAGGCGTATGCCATACGCCCCTGGTATAATCAGTTTAAGGAGGCTCAATGAGAAACGTTAGGTAAGAAAAGAGCGGGAGTTACGGTTTGCTCGCGTATTTATTCGTCCACAGCACACCTTCCTTGGCGGATGGTGCCTTAGCGCGGTCCTTGACGATGCCAGCGCCGATGGAAAAGTCTAAAACCTTTTGCCAGCCTTCCTGATTCATACTGCCCCAGGTGGGCATGGCCGGGGCGATCATCGAATAGGCGAGATCAAAGACGTTATCTTCCAGTTTGGTTTTGTCTGAAAAACGATGAGCGCGTAGGGCGGCTTTGAATGCGCTGGGATTTGAATGATACAGCGCGCCGGCGCGGGAGATGGCGCGCGACGCAGCGGTGGCGAGAGCGGAATTCTGATCGGCCCAATCTGGGCGCGCCATCAATACCTCGTACGGATAGTTCGTGAGCTCCGGCACTTCGCCAAGACCGAGGGGAAGCAAAACATATCCTTTGCCCGCGGCTTCGGTGACTTCGGCCGATGGCGGCGATTGCGCCAAAGCGTCGATGACGTTGTTCATGAGCGCTGCGGGTAGCTCGGTCCCGCCAAGATAGGCGAATTTGAGTTTGCCCGGATCGCCCTTTACTTTCGGAATAAGAAACTTGAAAATCTGCTCGGAAACCGCGCCGGGACTTGTAGCGCCAATGGTTCCAAGCTCCGTCAACACTTTGATGCGATCGTTGAGCGGGCTTTGCCGCGTGACTTTGAATTTGTCCGTAATGGCTTTGCGGACTGCGATGCTCAACGTAAGGTTCCTGTTATGCGCCTGAATCGCAATCAAAGGAGCGCCTTCCACTTGCGCCAGCACGAGTCCTTCCGAGCTGGAAGCGCAAAGATGCGCCGAACGTCCGACCACGGCGTTTTGGCACGGCGCGCCGCCCCCCGCGGGCGTAATTTTCGCACGCACTCCTTCCTGTTCAAAATATTTCAGCTGCTCGGCGACCCAGAGCGCGGAGAAAGCCATATTCGAGACGGCGGTCAGAATGGTCACTTCACCAAGTTCTTTCTGTTGGGCTTGCGATCGCTGCGGCGGCAGCAAAAGAAAACTCAGGATCAAAATTACAAGAGAGACGCCGGCAGGTTTCTTACATTTTGCAAATGGAAGTTTTTTCTGGCTTGTCACCTATCCTCCCGTAAGGCACTGTCACAATGTCATTCTGAGGCGTAGCCGAAGGATCTCACTTCTAAACGCACGAAACACGAGATTCTTCGCCCTCGGCGCAGAATGACATTCATGTGGTCTCGCATTACCCGGCAGCCTCGAACTAACCGTCGAACGTGAAACCGCCGTCTAAGTCGCTACGGTTTGCCGACGTACTTATTGGTCCAGAGCACGCCTTCCTTATTGGATGGCGCCTGGGCTTCCTTGACTATACCCGCGCCGGTCGAAAAGTTAATTACCTTTTGCCAACCCGCTGGCGTCATACCTCCCCAGGCAGGCATGGCGCCGGCTACCATGTTGTAGGACAGCTCGAAAACGCTCTCGTCCAATTTGACGCCGAGCCGGTGAGCGCGGAGCGCCGCTTTCGCCTCTTCGGGTTTGCTGTGAAACAGCGCGCCGCCGCGCGAGATGGCTCGCGAGACCG
>DATIEH010000290.1:0-27218 GCA_035455905.1 Binatia bacterium
TTCATTTTTATCAACGCGAGCATGATCTTCTGGCGCAGAGCACGTCGGGGCGCGAGAAGTTGGCGTTGCAGCTGCTGGTTCTCATCGGGCGGAATTTCTATCAAGGTCTAGATCCGATAAACGTTTTAGAGCTTAGCAATCGGATGCGTCTGCCAGCGGGGGTGATCAAGGAATTACTACAGATGCTCACCCAGACCCGAGTACTCATCTCGCTCGCGGATGAAGAATCGTTCGTGCTTCGCCGCGATCCTCAGAGCATCAGCATAAAGGAAATCCTCGATTCTATACGGAATGGAGGGAAGAAAGCCAATTTGCTGAGCGATGGAAACCAAGAAGAAAGCCAAGTGAATGAATTGCTCCTCAAAGTCGATCAATCGGTAAGCAAGGCGTTAGAAGGGCAAAGTTTGGGGACGTTGATCGAAAGGGCTGGCACTCCCGTTCATCGGCGGCCTTGACGGTGTTCCGACGATCTTCTTTTCTCGGCGGGTGAGTTTAGCGCCGAAATAGCCGTTTAAAAAATGAGCTGAAGCCTTTTTCGGCGTTCTGCGGCAATCCCGTCTCGAGCAATTTTTCGGCGTTCAAATTTACCGACGGGTTTTCCACCGGCCCATTGATTCTCAAGGGAACGACGATGCGCCCTTGTTTGTCTTTAAAGAACGTAGAAGCTCTGCCGTGCCCCGCGCGGGCGGAAGCCTGCGGCGAAAGCGCGGTGCTGATGGCGAGATCCAATGTCGGCTGATCGAGGGACATTGTGCCGGAGCCAGTGACTTCCAGTTGCGGATTGAGCAAGTAAAGCCGGGTAAACTCAGCATAACCGCCGCGGAGGATGAAATCGGCCTCCATGATTTTGAACGATGTCGCTTGGCGCTGCTCAGTTTTTGTAAGTCCGATCGTTCCGGTCGCGCGCTCGATTTTTTTGACCAGATCGACATTGGTGAGTTCGCCATCCCGGACAGTAAGCTTGCCTTCGCCCTGCAATCGCTCGCTTACCGCTCCAGAGGTGGACGGCAGCCGAATCGAAACTTCACCGCTGAGATTTCCTTTCAGGGCACGCTTCCCGCTAACCTGCACGTTTTTAAAAGTCCCATGGGCCTGAGTAAAAAGGCTATTTGACGGTCCAATGACGTTCATTAAGAGATCCATTGGACCGGACATCTCGGTCTCGCGCGGTGCGAGTCCGAAGACCGATAATATCTGAAAAATTGCTTTCGCCTCGACATTCGTACCGCGAAGGCTCAGATTGAGCCTGGGTGAGGTAAAAGCGCTGGCGATCTGACCTTCAACTGGAAGGGTCAAGTCATAAATTTTTAAGTGATTATCTTTGAGCTCTAGAACGGATTTTTCCTCATGATAATTGAGCCGTCCTTCCAATGTGACGGTGTCTAGACCCGGATAACTGAACGAAGCGCGGAACGGAAACGGCGCATCGCTGGCGAAGTCACGCAGCGTCAGATCGATGCCATCGAGTTTGACGTAATTTTGCCCGCGAGTGAGAAGATTAATCCGACCCGCTTTCACGCTGATGTTTTTCGGGAGCAAAACCGGCACGGGCGCCGCTTCGGGTTTGCTGATGTCGGATTTTTTTCTGAAATCGCGCCGAGTTACGGTCGAACTTTTCCTGTTGGTAATGTCGGCATAATTGAACGTGCCATCCGGTTGCTTCACGAGATTGAAGGCGGGCTTATCAAGGATCAACTCTGTGATATCGAATTGCCCCCTCAGCAACGGCAGGAATTTAAGTCGCAGCCGGACCTGTTCGGCGGAAAAAAACATCTGGTCCGCGGACGGTGCGTTGTCGAAAATTTTGAGTTGTGACAATTGAATCGAGGGCGTTGGCACGAGCCTCAGCCGGACCTCACCGACATCGAGGCGGCGGTTGAGAGATTCTTCGATAAGCGGCAAATACGTCCGCTTGAAATATCCCAAATCGACAAAATGAGGCGCAATTAAGATCACCAACAGCAACAAAAACAGGCCGCCGAAAACGATCCAAGTAGCCCGTTTAAGCGTGCAACGCCATGTCGGAACCGTGAGGCTTCGTGATGAGACTGACTCGGACATCGTTCGGCTTCCGCAGGCCCTCATTATACGCGATCGTCCGCTGTTTCCAAGAAACGCTCGGTTAGACAAAAAACATCAAAGGGCTTGGCGTTTCAATTCTTCCGGTAGCTACGACAGCAACTATTTGTTAGCATGCGGGCCCTAAAGGGATCATCGCCGATTTGGAACTCGCACTCGAAATCCTGCCGCAAGTCCTTCTCGACGGCGTGGTGTTGGGATTTATGTATGCTTTGATCGCCCTAGGCTATACCATGGTCTATGGCGTTTTGGAGTTCATCAATTTTGCCCACAGCGAGATCTTCGTTCTTGGCGCGTTTGTTGGAGTCGAAGCGTTGCTGCTGCTGCAGAGCGGGGGTTATCTGGCTAGCGTTCATCCCGCAGTTATTCTTCTGCTCGTGATGATCACCGCCATGGTGATCAGTGGTGTGGCAGCGATGGCACTCGAGAGGATTGCCTATCGTCCGCTGCTTGGCGGGCCGCGGCTGGTGGCGCTGATTTCCGCGATCGGCGCTTCGTTTTTTCTACAAGATGCCCTGCGCTTATTTGAAAGCTTGTGGCGAAATACCTTTTACCTATCCTATCCGACGCTCGATTTTCTTGAGCGCGCCATGCCGCTTGGCTCTGATCTAGTGATCCCGCTCAAGTCCGTTCTGGTAATTGTGACGGCATTGTTGATGCTGGTCGGGCTGCAGTTCTTCGTCAACCGGACAAGATTGGGCATGGCCATTCGGGCGGTGGCCCAGGATCCGGAAACCGCTTCATTGATGGGGGTGCCGGTCCATTCGGTGATCGCGCTAACGTTTTTCGTCGGTGGCTCTCTCGGAGGTCTCGCGGGAGTATTGTTCGGCATTCACTACAGCTTAGTCAACCCGTATAGCGGCTTTGTTCCAGGCATGAAGGCTTTTACCGCAGCCGTTCTCGGCGGCATCGGCAATATTCCGGGCGCCATGCTGGGCGGAATGCTGCTCGGGCTCTTGGAAGCTTTCGCGGCTTCCTATTTGTCGCTTGTAACCAATGGTGCGTTCGGCGCCGAATACAAAGACGTCGTGGCCTTCCTGATATTGATCCTGATTTTGATTTTTCGCCCAAGCGGACTATTGGGCGAGGCTGTGCGGGAGAGCAAGGCGTGAAGGGGCCCGTCGCAACGGCTGGCGTCTGGGTCGCGATCCTTGCGAGTTTTTTTCTGGCGCATCACTTTCCCCAATCCGCGCTAGCTTTTCTCCTCTTCGAAGGCTCTTTGCTGGCGATCTATTACGCGCCTATTGAGCAGAGCTTAAAGACTTTTCTCGGCGCCTTGGTGCTGCTGGGATTGATGCCGATTCTGGGATTCGTGAACGGTTATTATCTCGAAGTCGCGATTCAGATCGGCATTTATGTCGCCTTGGCGCTCGGGCTCAACATCGTCGTCGGTTTCGTGGGGTTGCTAAATTTAGGCTTCGTCGCTTTCTACGCGATCGGTGCTTATCTGTGGGCGATCTTCGGTTCGCCTCAGGCGAATGCTTTTATTGCAGGCGGCTTATTTCCACTATCGCCGAATTGGTTTTTTATTTTTCTGGTGTTGAGTATTGCGGTCGGCGCACTGACGGGCGTGCTGCTGGGCCTTCCCGTACTACGCTTGCGCGGCGATTATCTCGCGATTGTGACGTTGGGTTTCGCCGAAGTGGTGCGCGCGTTGGTGAACAATCTGGACAAGCCGATTAACTTGACCAATGGGCCGCGCGGGATCGCGCCGATCAGCAAACCGCCGCTGTTTTTTGAACCGGTACTCCAATGGGCTGGGCTCCAGGTTGCGGACGCCACGCTCTATCCACTCTATTTTTATTTCCTTGTTTTGATCATGGTTGCGTTAATTATTCTCGTCACCCGGCGTTTAGAAAGCTCGCGCATCGGGCGCGCATGGAAAGCCATTCGCGAGGATGAAGTCGCCGCCAGCGCGATGGGCGTGCCCGTGGTGCGAATGAAGCTCCTCGGCTTCGCCGTCGGTGCATCGTTCGCTTCAGCCGTAGGTGTGCTGTTTGCCGCCAAGCAGGTTTTCATCAACCCGGAAAGCTTCACTTTCATGGAGTCGATCGGTGTCTTGGCAATGGTTATTTTGGGCGGCATGGGTTCCATCCCGGGAGCGATCGTCGGAGCCACGGGTGTGACGATACTCAACTTACAGCTGCTCAAGAGCCTATCGATTTGGCTCAATAATTTGCGCCAATCCGGTGCCGCTCTGACGATTCCTTTACTCGGCAGCTACTCATTCAGCCAATTGCCAGCCCAATTTGAGCCCGCGAAATACGAGAGGATGGTATTCGGTCTCATTCTGATCATCATGATGATTTTCCGTCCTCAAGGGATACTGCCGCCCGGATACGAGCGGAAGAAATAGCATGGCATTGTTAGAGCTTCGTGCCATTTCGAAACGGTTCGGCGGATTGCAAGCGCTGGCTAATGTGAGTTTAGCACTGGACGATGGCATGATCGCTTCATTAATTGGACCCAATGGCGCGGGGAAAACCACCCTAGTCAACACTTTGACCGGGCTGTATCGACCCGATCAGGGTGAGATCGTTTTTCGCAAACGATCGCTCGTCGGGCTCAAGCCGGAAAATATCACCGCTGCAGGAATCAGCCGCACGTTTCAAAATATCCGGCTGTTTTCCGATATGACGGTTCTGGACAATGTGCTGGTCGGAATGCATGCACGGCTGCAGACTAGCTTGCCGGCCATTCTGTTGAGATCCAAAGCGTTCCATGCGCAGGAACGTCAGGCCCAGCGGAGAGCGCTGGAGTTGGTGGAGCTCACGGGGCTTCATGGCCGCGAGCATACGTGGGCCGGGCAATTATCGTATGGCGAGCAGCGGCGGTTGGAGATCGCCAGGGCATTAGCGGCAGGCCCGGAAATTTTGCTCCTCGATGAACCGACGGCGGGGATGAACGCCCAGGAAGCGCAAAGCCTGATGGCTCTCTTCGAAGAGCTGATCGGAAATTACGTCAAAGCGATCCTGCTGATCGAGCACAATATGCGAGTGGTCATGGGGATTTCGCACTGGATTCACGTACTGGATTACGGCGAAAAAATCGCGGAAGGAAATCCTGACAAGGTGCGGCGCGACCCGCGCGTCATCGAAGCTTATCTTGGGCAAGGTACGTGGGCTCCCGATGCTCGAGATTAGGGACGTTCATGTTTATTACGGCGCCATTCATGCGCTGAAAGGGGTAGCGCTTACCGTGCAGCGCGGTGAGCTCGTGACATTGATTGGCGCCAACGGCGCAGGCAAAACCACAACGTTGAAAACGCTGTCTGGTCTATTACGGCCGGAGCGAGGCGCGATTCTTCTCGAAGGACAGACGCTAGATAAAACTGAAGCCCATGAAATTGTGCGTCGAGGCGTTGCTCATGTGCCGGAAGGCAGGAAAATCTTCCCACGTTTTACAGTTCTCGAAAATCTCAATATCGGCGGCTACGTCCGTCACAAGGCCGCACTGGCGCCGGAGCGTGATTTCGTCTTTCAAATGTTTCCGCGCTTAAAAGAACGGCAAAAACAATATGCGGGCACGCTTTCGGGAGGCGAACAGCAGATGCTTGCGATTGGTCGGGCGCTGATGGCCAAACCCAAACTTTTGCTACTCGACGAACCGTCGATGGGACTTGCGCCAAAAATTGTCGAGCAGATCCTCGAAACCATCCGCACGATCAATCGAGCCGGGGTTACCGTCCTCTTGGTAGAACAAAACGCGGCTATGGCGCTGGCGATTTCGCATCGCGGCTATGTCCTGGAGACCGGGCACGTAACTCTCCAAGGTACGGCGAGCGAGCTGGCGGGCAACGATTTAGTGAGGCAGGCTTATCTCGGCGGATAAAGATCGCTGCATCTTTAAAGAGCAGTGACGAAACGTTAGACTCAACTGCAATGCAATACCAGACTCGGCAAATGATGTTCGGTCCGGGAAGCGTGACCCCGGCCGTCAAGTTCCTTCTGATCGCCAACACGGCTGTCTTCGCCGTGCAAACAGTCCTTGGCGCCGCCACAGATTACCAGTTGACACTTTACTTCGGTTTAGTGCCGCCACTGGTCCTCCATGAATTTTATATTTGGCAGCTTTTTACTTACCAGTTTTTGCACGGCGGACTGCTGCATATTCTATTCAACATGCTCGCCGTGTGGATGTTTGGCTGCGATCTCGAGCGGCGCTGGGGCAGCAGTTTTTTCCTGCGTTATTATTTCATCACGGTGATCGGCGGCGGTATTCTCAATACGCTGTTCGTGCCCAATCAGATGGGACCGAGTATCGGCGCGTCGGCCGGAGTTTACGGTATTCTGCTCGCATACGGTTTGATTTATCCGAACCGCATTGTGTACTTCTATTTTCTCTTTCCAATCAAGATGAAACACTTTGTGTGGATCATCGGTGCGATCGCGCTTTATTCTTCCATCACGGCGAGTCAGGGAGGCATCGCCCACCTGGCGCATCTCGGTGGCATGGTGTTCGGCTACGTTTATCTACGCGGTTTCAATCCTTGGGAATGGTTTAAAGATTATCGCGATCGCCGCCGCCTCGCGCGACTCAAGCGGCGCTTTCAGCTACATACCGGCGGCAAAGATGACGATCGCGGAAGAATGTTTCATTAGAACTCATAACCCTTGTCGTGTTACCCGCTTCGGTCAAAAGTATCTCCAGATTTGCTGATCCGCATTTTTCGCGCTGCAATTGGCTGGTTATCCGCCGGACTAGAACCTCAGCTCAAGACGCTCTTTATCACCATCTAGCAGAGTCTGTCGCATTTTAGAGCGGCTCTTTACTGATGTGACGGACAGCGCCGCGCATCATATTTTGCCCGTCCCGCTGAACGTTAAAAACACTGGGTTTTCCCCGTCTCAAATGGTCGAAAACGGCAGTTTTTCGTTTTGCGCTCCTGGGTCGATGTGATACGAATTAAAAGTTATGCGTGGCGCTGGAGCGCTGCGCCCGACTGCATATGGCGGACAGGAACTTTACACCTTCGGAGCTCTATGAAGCATGGCGCGTGCTATCGCTGGACGAGCGTGTCGAAGGATTTGAATTTTTAAAGCGCGACGACGCGGATGATTTCTTTTTGCAGTTGAGCGCGGGCGATCGAGCCGAATTGCTGCTGGCGCTGCCTCCCGGCGAACGGCGCCTATGGATGAGACTCTTGGCGCCCGATGATGCCGCCGACGTCGTGCAGGAGGCTCCTGTCGAAGATCGTGAAAGTTTGCTGAGCTTGCTCGATGTGCAGACCCGAAGGGAAGTGAAGGGTCTTCTGGACTACGCCGAGGATGAAGCCGGCGGCTTGATGAATACGCGCTATTCGCGCCTACGCGCGGATATGACCGTGGACGAGGCCATCAGCTATCTCCGTAAAGACGCGCGCATGCGAGAGAAGACGGTTTACTACGTGTTTGTGGTCGACGCGCAAGAGCACCTGCTCGGCGTCGTCTCGTTCCGAGATCTGCTGGTATCTCCGGGCGACAAGTTGGTGCGCGATGTCATGCGCAACGAAGTTATTTCCGCTCCTGAAGATTTAGACCAAGAGGCTTTGAGCAAGCTCTTCATGCGGCACCATCTCTTGATGATACCGATCGTGGATGCGGAGGGGCGAATCAAGGGCGTCGTCAATGTCGACGATATCGTCGATGTCGTCCAAGAGGAAGCGACCGAGGATATCCAAAAAATCGGCGGCGTGGAGACCCTTGAGGGGCCGTATCTCCAGGTGCCGCTGTTGATCATGATTCGTAAACGCGCCGGCTGGTTGGCGGCGCTGTTTCTGGGTGAAATGCTCACCGCCACTGCGATGGGACAATTCGAGACTGAAATTGCTCGCGCTGTGGTGTTGGCGTTGTTCGTGCCGCTGATCATCAGCAGCGGCGGCAATTCAGGCTCACAAGCCACCACCCTGGTCATTCGCGCGATGGCGCTCGGCGAAGTGCGGCTGCGTGATTGGTGGCGGGTCATCCGTCGTGAGGTCGTGACCGGCTTGGGATTGGGTGCGATCCTCGCTTGCATTGGCCTAGCTCGTATCCTCCTTTGGCAGTTTTTATTCAATGCGTATGGCGAGCATTATTTTCTAGTCGCGCTGACCGTTGCCTTGAGCCTCGTCGGCGTTGTCCTATGGGGTTCACTTGCGGGATCCATCCTACCATTCATTTTGCGCGGTCTTGGGTTTGACCCGGCAAGCGCCTCCGCGCCGTTTGTGGCGACTTTGGTCGACGTGACGGGGCTAGTAATTTACTTCACCATCGCCGCAGGAGTGCTGAGCGGCACATTGCTCTAGCGTCCTCCGCAAGCGCAATTGGTTTCGCGTTCTGTCACCGCTTTTCCGGTCTGTTCTCTTGGGTTAAGATCTTTTCGGCTGTAAATCTTTATGGATCGAATTGCCGGCGAACTGGCCAGGATCATAGGGAGCGAGCGGATTTCCGTCGATCCTTCTCAACTGGACGAGTTTTCCTGGGACGCCCTGAGTGAAGGGCGAATTCACCCACACCACAGGCCCGAGCTGCATCGCCCGACTTGCCTTGTAAGACCACAATCCACCGAGGAGGTTCGCCGAATCGTTGAATTTGCCAATACGGAAATCGTCTCCGTGGTGCCGTTCGGAGGCGGGTCCGGTTTGATGGGAGGTGCGTTGTCGATTCGGCCCTGTGTGGTCCTCGATCTGCGTCAGATGAACCGCATCATTAATGTCGATACCGAAGCGCATACGGCGCGAGTCGAAGCCGGTATTGTTCTTGAATCGCTGGAGACGACTTTGAGCCAATCGGGTTTCATCCTAGGCCACGATCCTTGGACCGTGCCTGTCGCTACAATCGGCGGTGCGATTTCTACTGACAGCGTCGGCTATCGCGCGGGTATCTACGGTTCCATGGGTGAACAGGTGCTCGGTTTAGAAGCGGTCTTGCCAAACGGCGAGATTCTGCGCACGCCGCCAGTATCGAAGCGATCGGTAGGAATCGATCTGAACGCTCTTCTGATCGGCGGTGAAGGCTGCTTCGGGGTTGTTACGGAGGCGACGATTCGGATTTTTCCAAAACCTGAGGCACGGGTCTTCTGCGGCTTTCTATTTTCTTCCTTTGAGCAGGGTTTTGTCGCGATTCAGAACTTGTTTCACAAACGCGTGCGGCCGGCGCTGCTCGATTATGGCGATGATGAGGACGAGCATAAACCTGGAGCGCTCTTATATCTGGTTTTCGAAGGCAATGAGCGGGTCGTCGCTGCGGAGTCGGAGCTCGCGATCAAAATCTGCTGTGATCACGGCGGCAAATCCCTTAGCCGGGAGGAGCCTGAACGGTTTTGGCTCGAAAGGCACGATATCGCGCGCCGCTTTATGGAAAACCGCCAGCAACGGCGTGAGCGAGGCCGCGACGGAATTTATCGAGACTGGATCCATGTGGCGCTGCCAGCCTCGAAAGTTCTCCCATTCAGACGGGCAGCGCAGGATGTAATTCGGCAGCGCGGAGTCCTTCTCCAGGAGAGCGGGCTATGGGTGCAACCCGAGCTCTTTTCGATGAGGCTAGGTGCCGAAGATGGTTCCTTGCCAAACGCACAGTTGGCACTTGAAGAGACCGTGGAATCATTGCTTCGTCTTGCGCAGCAGATGGGCGGCTCGATGGAGTATACCCATGGCGTCGGGATCAAACTCGCACCGCTCATGGCCAGTGAGCACGGCTACGGGCTGGAAGTTATGCGTCAGATCAAGCGGGCAGTCGATCCGAGAAATATTATGAATCCTGGCAAAATGGGTCTTTAACGACGGAGAGTTATGCGAGTACAGGGAGCAATCGTCGGAAAGCGCAAATGGTTGCCGTGGGGAACGTCACCGTGAGAAACGGCTTTGACAACGGGTGGAAATCGATATAGATAAATAGAGGCAGTTTGGAGTGAACAGATTAAGACTCAACCGATATCTTTCCGCTAGCGTCCATCAATAGAAATGCACCCCAAGGGGTGCATTTTTTTTTATTTGGAGGGTCAAGACTTGCAAGCACAGATCGAAATTTTGGCATCGTTACAAACTGTTGATCGGGAAATCAAAGAGCAAACCAGCCGGAAACAGAGATTGCTCGATGAGTTGCACGTCATGGAAAAGCAGATTCTGGTCAAGAAAGGGGAAATCGACGGAATAAAGGCGGTGCATGCCGAAAAGGAAAAGTTGCGCGCCGAAAAAGACCGCGTATTGCAGGACGAAGGTCGAAAAGCAATGGACAAACGAATGCGCATGAATCGCATCAAAAACGTCAAGGAATTGCAGGCTCTTCAGCGTGAAATCGAGCTCATGAGACAAACCAATGGTGAGCTCGAAGAGGAGCTCATCAAGATCATGCAGGAAATGGACCAGATTAAAACACAGATGCAAACCAAGGAAGCCGAAATGGCTGCGATGCAGCAAGAATGGCAAAACAAACAAAACGAGCTACAATCGGAGATCACTGGGATCGATGCTGCTGTTTCCGAGGCAGCAAGTCGCCGGCAAAGCATCGCAGCGCAGGTGACGGGTGATTTGATTTCGCGTTATGAGCTAATTTTCTCTCGTCGCGGCGGCACGGCAGTCGTAGAAGTAGCGGGTGGAATCTGTCAAGGCTGCTACATGAATCTTCCGCCGCAACTATGGAATGAAATCATTCGGAACGAAAAGCTTCATTTATGTCCAAGCTGCCAACGGATCCTTTTCGTCAAGCCTCGCGCTGAATAGCGCCGTTACAAACACCGGCGGAAGATTTTCTTCCCTTTGAGTTCATAGCCGAAGCGATTTTTTCTCAAACCGTTCGGGCTAATTACTTCCGAAGTTTCTACCCAGTTCATCCGTATTTGCCTGGTGTATTCGCACTTTGCTTGGTCTTGCGGTTTGCGTCAGCCTGAGTCCTAACGTATCCTCTATAATTTGAGCTAGACAATTGTCAGGCGCCAGCTGACGCTTCAATCAAGTGGGTCAACTCGCTCGGGCTAAAGTGAATTAAGCGATCGCTCTTTGCGGCTTAGGCAAAGGGAGGAAAGTCCGGACTCCATAGGACAAGGTGGCCGCCAACGGCGGCTCCGAGTGATCGGGGGAAAGTACCACAGAAAAAATACCGCCAGCCCTGCGTGGCTGGTAAGGTTGAAAAGGCGAGGTAAGAGCTCACCGGTTCGCCAGTAATGGCGAACGCATGGCAAACCCCACCTGGAGCAAGGCCAAATAGGAGGGTGGAGTGGTCCGCTCGCAACCCTCGGGTATGGTCGCTCGACCCCTCGAGCAATCGAGGGGCAAGATGAATGATCGCTGTGGTTCCTTTTATGAGCCATCACAGAATCCGGCTTATCGATTCACTTTAGCCCGGAAGTTTTTCTTCTCCGATCTCTCGCCTACCGGTTTGCCATCGCTCGTTTTTTAGTTCCCACACGTTGTAACGCTGGGTCGTCATGAGTCCGGGACGCCGGATTTTGGTGCGCAGTTTTGTTCCGTGACCAGAGCCGATTCAGCGGACTAAAAAAGTTCGAAAACCCTAAAAACTCAGGTCTTTTTTGTTGACAGGTAGAAGGGAACGAACTATAAGTGGCGCTTAGTGGGAAAGGTGGGATAAAAGACTATTTTTTTCCGCTGATTGAACACAAACCATGTTTCGCGGCAGCTTTGAGCACACCATAGACAACAAAGGACGGCTGAGCATTCCGTCAAAGTTCCGCGACGTCCTGGTGGGTAAGGGGGATGAGCGCATCGTCATGACCAATTTCGTGATCGACGGAAAGCGGTGCCTCGACGTGTATCCTGTCGATGCTTGGCTGCGCTTCGAGGAGGAAATCCGCAAGAAGCCAAAGTTTGATCCGCGCATGGTCAGATTTCAAAACTATTATCTCGGGTCTGCCTGCGAATGCAGCCCTGATGACCACGGACGAATTCTTATTCCACCGACTCTCAGAAAGTACGCCGATCTCAAGCGCGACGTCGTTTTGGTTTCGGCGCTGGAAAAGTTTCGGGTTTGGGATCGCGATGCGTGGAAGCAAATTTTCGTCGAGGCTGAAGACAAATTAATGCAGGATCCAGATTTCCTCGGTGACTTGGGACTCTAACTTGACTCCCGGGCGGCGAAAGGAGAATTACGAATGCTAGCGCGAAAACCGATTCAGGATATCTCGGTGCTGGACGTCACTGGCGATATCGATTTTCGTGAGATGATCCGCATCAAAGAGGCGATCGGTTCGTTGATCGAAAAAGAGCGGACCAAAGTCGTTCTCAATCTCAAGTCGGTGGACCACATCAACTATCTCAGCATCGGTGTGTTACTGGAGCGGTTGAAGTTACTTAGAAACTTGAACGGCGACCTCAAGCTCGCGGGAATGAGTCCGTTCCTGCGGGACATCTTCAAAGTCGTGGGTATGGACCGCTTCTTCGAGGATTACACGTCTCTGGAAGATGCCATTGAAAGTTTCGATGATGATTGGGAGGGCGACGGTACGAGCCACTGAGGTGTACGAGCACGTTCCTGTCTTGGTCCGGGAGGTCATTGACTTACTCGCTCCCGCAGCGAGCAAACGATATCTGGATGGAACATTGGGAGGCGGCGGTCACGCCGAGAAAATTTTAATAGCAACCAGTCCCGACGGGCAACTGTTGGGGCTGGACCGGGACGACGAAGCCATCGCCGCTGCTCAGGAGCGGCTGCGCCGATTTGACCGGCGGTTCATCAGTCGACAAGCGAGCTTTGCCGAATCTTTGAGTATTCTGCGCGAAATCGGCTGGCACCAAGTTGATGGAGTTGTATTGGATTTGGGGATTTCGTCTCATCACATTGATGTTCCGGAGCGCGGGTTCAGTTTTCGCTCGTCGACGCGGCTGGATATGCGGATGGATCGCCGCCAGGCTTTGGATGCGGAGCGGATCGTCAACTCGGCGACGCAAGCCGAGTTGGAACGGGTTTTTCGGAATTATGGCGAAGAGCCGCAGGCCCGGCGCATCGCGCAAGCAATTGTCAGAGACCGAGAGGTTCGTACATTGCAAACTACCGCCGATCTGGTTCAGGTCATTGAGAAGATAAAGGGCCGCGGCCGACGCGGACATCATCCGGCGACGCAAGTGTTTCAGGCGTTACGAATGGCTGTCAATCAAGAGTTGCACCATCTCGAACGGTTCCTGGAAAACGGATACGAAACGCTTCGGCCGCAGGGACGAATGGCGATTATCTCGTTTCATTCGCTGGAAGACCGCATGGTGAAGACGAAATTCCGGCAGTGGAGTCGCGATTGTCTTTGTCCGCCGAGAACCTTGCGGTGCCAATGCGGTTGGAGTCGAAAGGTGAAGCTGCTGACCAAAAAACCGGTGGTGCCGTCGGCTGCCGAGATCCACGCGAATCCGCGCGCACGTTCGGCAAAATTGCGCGCAGTGGAAAGGATCTAACGAGGTGACTCGGTCCGCCAGTGCGCCGGCGCGCCGAATGCCGGGCGCCAAGCGAGAGCGTTCACCGCGCCATGAGCACAAGCTCAACCGCCGCCACTTTGTTTGTGTCGCCGTGTTAGCGCTGGTTCTGGTCGGGGTGGTTTTAGTGCATGTGTGGTTGCGCCTGCAGGTCGTAAAGACCGGATACGTGCTTGCGACCGCGACCAAATTACAGACGCGTTTAGAACAAGAAAACCGCGAACTGCAGATCGAATTGGCCACGTTGACTTCACCTGATCGTCTCGAGTCGCTGGCGCGCCGCCGTTTGGGGCTGGTGCCGCCTGAGAAAGGTCAGGTCATTATTTTGCCATGAGAAGACCGACGCAACGGAACGTTCGCCGAATCGCCGCGGCCAAGATTTTGTTTGCCGCCTTATTTTTGGCGGTTGGCGGACGCGCGATTCAACTCCAGCTCTGGGAAGGTGACAGGCTCATGCGGCTTGGGCAGCGCCAGCATCTAAAGGAATGGATCGTGCTGCCCAAGCGCGGAGCAGTTTTCGATCGCAGCGGCGAGCCGCTGGCTTTGAGTATGGAATCGCAGTCGGTATATGCCCGGCCGCATCGGATTCAAGATCCCGCTCGACTCGCCCGGAGTTTGGCGCAAATTCTTACTCTTCCGCTTGCCGAGATCAAACAAAAGATTACTTCGGAAAAACCATTCGTCTGGGTGAAGCGCCAAGTCTCCTCAACGGAAGCGGAGAAGATTCAAGCGCTCAACGTGGATGGGATCGGCATGTTTTACGAGCCTCACCGTCAGTACCCGCAGGGTCAATTGGCCGGTCAGGTGGTCGGTTTCGTTGGGCGCGATTCCGAAGGCCTCGAAGGTCTTGAGCTCAAATACAACGAGTATATTCGCGGCGAGACCGGCTCGTCCATCGCCGAGCGCGATGCGCTCGGGCGGCGTGTGCTCGTGCAAGGAATCGAAGGTCTACACATTCCACCGGGAAGCGATATTCACCTTACGCTGGATACTTCAATACAGTACATGGCGGAAAAAGAGCTGGAAGCTTCGGTGATGAAATATCGCGCCAAGGCCGGCGTGGCTATCGTCGTTGAGCCATTAACAGGCGAAGTGATCGCGTTGGCAAATTATCCATCGTTCAATCCAAACAACTATGCCAAACAGTCGCCCGAACAGCGCCGTAATCGCGCGGTGACAGACAGTTTCGAACCGGGATCCACGTTCAAAACGATTCTCGCCGCGGCGTCTTTGGAGGAAGGAATTGTCGGGAAAGACGATTTATTCTATTGCGAAATGGGTAAATACCCGTACGCTGGTAAGATCATTCACGACACCCATCCATACGGATGGCTGCCCTTCTCGAAGATTCTTCAGGTTTCCAGCAATATCGGCTTCACCAAAGTGGCGGAGAAGGTCAAAAAGGACCGTTATTACCAGTACATCGAAAAATTTGGTTTTGGTCAATTGACGGGTATCGATTTGCCGGGCGAAGTCCCGGGGCTGGTGCGAAAGCCCGAGAGTTGGTCGGCGATTGATTTGGCAACTCATGCTTTTGGTCAGGGCATTTCCACCACACCGTTACAGTTGATCATGGCCTATGCCGCGATCGCCAACGGCGGATTTCTCATGCGTCCGTACGTGGCTCGGCGAGTGCTCGCGCCCGATGGCAGAGTGGTCGTGGAAAACCAACCCCATGTCGTGCGCCGTGTGATCTCCGAAAAGACCGCCAAACTGCTGGCGTCCATGCTTCAGGACGTCACCAGCGAAGGCGGTACCGGCGTCATGGCCAACCTCGAAGGGTTCGAGGTTGCCGGCAAGACCGGCACTGCGCAAAAAGCGGACCCCGTGCACGGCGGATATGCGGCGAAAAAACGCGTCGGTTCGTTCGTCGGGTTTGTGCCGGCAAATAACCCGAGACTCGTGGCGCTGGTGCTGATCGATGAGCCCGAGGTGAATGTCTACGGCGGCATCGTGGCGGCACCGGTGTTCCGCAACATTGCTCAAGGCGCTTTACGCCGTCTCGCGGTCGCACCGGACAAAGCCTCACCGCTTCCGGTTGCCGAAAACCAACCAGAAAAGCTTAATCGCCGGCCAATGAAGCGCGTCAATCCCGCGGCCGGCGCCAATGATGGAACACCTGATTTCGTCGGCTTGAGCCTGCGCGAAGCTTTAGAAAAAGCGCAGACGCTCAGAGTCAAGCTCCGAATCCAAGGAAACGGTTATGTGGTTAAGCAATCGCGAGCGCCCGGGAAGGACGACGAAGAAGTGGTGCTGTTGAATTTACAAGGCTAAGCGATGCACATCAGAGAGTTTCTTGCCATCGACGAGGTAGAACGAGCCGACGGGGATCTCGAACAGGAAATAAGCGGACTAACCTACGATTCGCGACAAGCTGGCCCCGGCCGTTTATTTTTTGCCGTGGCGGGAGAAAAGGTCGACGGCCACGACTATATAGAGGAGGCGGTCCGTCGGGGAGCGACGGCCGTGGTCTTTTCACGTCGGGGACTCTCGCCCAAGGCGCCGGCAGCGATCCAAGTCAAAAACGTTCGGCGCACAATGGCTCTCTGGGCCGGTGAGTTTTTTTCACGGCCAAGCGAAAGACTAACGCTTGTCGGGGTAACTGGGACCAACGGCAAAACCACGCTCTCTTATCTTGTCGAGTCTATCTTGCGGGCTGCCGGTCTCGAGCCTGGCGTCATAGGAACGGTCAACTATCGTTATCAAGGGCGTGAGTTCCCTTCGCACCATACCACTCCAGAGGCGATCGATTTGCAGCAGATGCTCACCGACATGTGCCGGGCCGGTGTCCGGTCGGTGGCCATGGAGGCATCGTCTCACGCGTTGGCGCAGGAAAGAGTGCGCGCATTGGCTTTCGACATCGGTGTATTTACAAATCTCTCGCGTGATCACCTCGATTACCATCGTGACATGGAAGATTACTTTTTAGCCAAGTCGCGCCTGTTTACAGATTATCTGAGCGCCAGTCCCAAGCCGAACAAAGCCGCGGTGATTTATGGCGAAGATCCGCGCGCCCAAGAGTTGTTTGCGATGCTTCGCGGCAAGAACATCGAACTGTGGAGCTATGGCGAGGGGCCGCAATGGGACGTGCGTCCGCTCCGGGTCGAGAGAGACGTGAAGGGTTTGCGCGGCACGGTCCAAGCGAGAGAAACCACAATCGAAGTGAATTCACCGCTGGTGGGCGCGGCAAATTTACAAAACATTTTGGGAGCGATTGGCGTTGCTGCGGCACTGCGACTGGATCGGCGAGCGATCGCCGAAGGGGTTGAGAAGCTTCGCTCCGTTCCAGGTCGTCTGGAAAAAGTTCCAAATCGTCTCGGCATTACGATTCTGGTCGACTATGCCCATTCCCCGGACGCGCTGGAGAAGGTTCTCGGCGCCGTCCGGCCGATCACCCACGGAAAACTGATTACTGTGTTTGGCTGTGGCGGCGATCGTGATCGCGGCAAGCGGCCGGTCATGGGCGAAATCGCCGGCCGGTTGAGCGATGTCACGGTGCTGACTTCCGATAATCCGCGCAGTGAAAGTCCAATGGCGATTCTCGACGAAGTTGAAGCCGGCATGCGTCGAACGGAAGCGATGAAGCTTAGTGTCTCAAGTTTGCAGTCTCGAGTTGTCGAAGCCCGAACGCCGACACCTGAACCCAAGCGCGGTTATTTCATGGAAGCCAATCGACGTACGGCGATCAACATCGCGTTGAGCAGCGCGCGACCCGGCGATCTGGTTTTAATCGCCGGAAAAGGCCATGAAGATTATCAAATCTTGGGCACCGAAAAGATTCATTTTGACGATCGCGAGGTTGCCCGCGAAGAAGCGGAGCGGCGCGCCGGCGGATAAACAAAACGAGGATGGGCTGGGGCAAGCAAGAACTGGTCACTGCCACCGGCGGCAAGATCCTGCGCGATGGAAAGCAAATGGGCTTCGGTGAGATTGTGACGGACTCGAGCAAAGCTGAAGCCGGGGCGGTTTTTATCGCGTTGAAGGGTGAACGCCACGATGGTCACCGCTTCATCGGAGACGCCGTGCGCCGCGGCGCCGCGTGCGTCATCCTCCAGCGCGTTCCGAAGAAAATGCAGGCCGGTGAGGCGACCATCGTCAAAGTGCCGGACACGCTTCGCGCGCTCGGAGATCTGGCGCACTATCGGCGCGAGCGGATAGCGCCCAAGGTTTTGGCGATTACAGGTTCAAACGGAAAAACCACGACCAAAGAGATGCTTGCGGCCATTCTCGAAGAAGCACGTCTCAATGGCCAGCGATTGCGCGGTCGAGTGTTAAAGACTGAAGGAAACTTTAACAATCTCGTGGGCCTGCCATTGACTCTCTTGCGCTTGCGTCAAGAAGACGAAGTTGCCGTTGTGGAGCTCGGTACCAACCATCCGGGTGAAATTCAGCGCCTTGCCGAAATCGCCGACCCTGACGGCGGAATCATCACTTCGGTTGCAGGTGCTCACCTCGAAGGGCTAGGCACTCTCGCCGGCGTAGCCCGGGAAAAAGGCGCTCTTTACCGAAACGTTCGTGCCGATGGTGCCGTCGCGGTCAATCTCGATGATCCTTGGGTTCGAAGGCTGGGCTCCGGCTTCAAAGGCCGCAAGATTACCTACGGCAAGCGGGGCTGGGTACGAGCGCTGTCGTGGCGGCTGCGCGGCACGCAGGGCGTGCAGTTCAAGCTTCAAGCCGGCAGCGAGACGTGTAACGTGCGCCTGCACTACCTCGGCGAGCACAATATCAACAATGCTCTGGGCGCGGCCGCCTTAGCTTTGGGTGCTGGCGTAAATCTCGCTGCGGTTCGTCGCGGACTTGCCAACGCTCGGCCGTTTTCGATGCGCATGGAAGTCGACGAGTGGAACGGCGTCGGGATTATCAACGACGCCTACAATGCAAATGCAGCATCAATGTATGCTGCGCTGCGGACACTTGCAAAATTACCGTGCCGCGGTCGACGCATCGCCGTGCTGGGCGACATGTTCGAACTCGGAAAGCAGAGCGCGAAGGAGCATCGGCAGGTCGGTAAAGCAGCAGCGCGCGCGGCGCTTGACCGTTTGTACATCCTCGGGAGGCAAGCGCCAACCATGCGTCGCGCCGCCGTTGCTCATGGCCTGAGGCCGGAGCAAGTTATGGTTGGCAAGGATCATAACGACATCGCTCGTCAGCTGCGGCAAGAGTTGAAAAAGGGCGACTGGCTGCTCGTAAAAGGATCCCGCGGAATGAAAATGGAAACAGTTTTGCACGAGCTGAAAAGCGGAAAGGCATAGGAGATTGGAATTGCTCTATTACCTGTCTTTTCCGCTTTCCATGACTTATTCGGGGTTCAATGTTTTTCGTTACATCACATTTCGCGCAGCGATGGCGGCGCTGCTCGCATTGCTGATTTCCTTTTTGCTCGGGCCCTGGCTAATCCGCACTCTGACTGAAAAACAGATCGGCCAGCAAATCCGGGATGACGGGCCCGCCAGTCACGCCGTGAAAGCAGGAACGCCGACCATGGGCGGCGCGCTGATCATTTTAGCGCTGCTCTTCTCAACCTTGATGATGGCTGACATCGCTAATCGGTATGTCTTGCTTGCGCTTCTCGCCACCTTGGGTACGGGCGTGGTCGGTTTCACCGACGACTATCTGAAGCTGACCCGCAAAAACAGCCGGGGGCTCTCACCCCGCGGAAAGCTACTCGGTCAGTTGCTGGTCGCTTTCATCGTTGCCGTGGCGCTCTACTATCAACCGCGGTTCAGTACGGATATCGCCGTGCCATTCGTAAAAACTTTTCATTTCGATCTCGGGCCATTTTACGTTCCGTTTGCGATGCTCGTGATTGTCTGCACTTCAAATGCAGTCAACCTGACCGATGGCCTGGACGGTCTGGCCATCGGTCCGGTCATGATCGCCGCTGGAACCTATGCCGTGATCGCTTATGTTACCGGACATCTGAAGTTGGCCGAGTATCTGCAAATTCCTTACGTCGCAGGAGTCGGAGAGCTGAGCGTCTTCTGCGCGGCCGTGGTTGCCGCCGGGCTTGGCTTCCTCTGGTATAACGCCTACCCGGCACAGATGTTCATGGGCGATGTCGGTTCGCTTTCGCTCGGCGCCGCCCTGGGCGTCGTCGCGGTGATGACGAAGAACGAAATTCTTTTGATCATTGTGGGCGGGGTCTTCGTAATGGAAGCGCTGTCAGTCATCTTTCAGGTGATCTCGTACAAGCTGCGCCGAAAGCGAGTATTTTTGATGGCGCCGATCCATCACCATTACGAGCTGAAAGGCTGGAAAGAGCCGCAGATCATCGTGCGCTTCTGGATTTTGTCGTTCATATGCGCAGTTGTCGGCTTGAGCACATTGAAGCTCCGGTGATGAAGCGTGGAATTGAAAGACAAGAGAGTACTGGTGGTCGGATTCGGCCGGACCGGTCGGGACAGCGCGCGTTTCCTGGCGCAGCAAGGAGCGCATGTGCTGGTCAGTGATTTACATCCTGAGGCGGCGCTCCGAGCGGAGATGACTGAACTGTCGGATCCGGCGATCGAGTACCGCTTGGGCGCTGAGGAGCCGGATTGTCTCGACGGCATTGATTACGTGATCCCCAGCCCCGGTGTGGCGCGCGAGAACGTTTTGCTACAAGAAGCGTCGGCTCGGCGGATTCCGATTCTGAGCGAGATCGAATTGGCCTACCGGTTTATCCGAGCGCCTGTCATCGCGATCACCGGTACCAACGGTAAAAGCACCACGACCACGCTGGTGGGCGAAATGCTTACAACGGCCGGCAAAAAGGTTTTTGTCGGCGGGAATCTTGGCGTTCCGTTTATCAGCGCCGTGTCCAACGACTGGGATTGGACCGTTTTGGAAATCAGCAGTTTTCAACTCGAGTGGGTCAAGCAATTTCGTCCCCGGGTCGGGGTGTTGCTCAATCTCAGCGAGGATCATCTGGATCGGTATGCGTCCTTCGCCGAGTATTGCGCGGCTAAGGCACGAATCTTCGCGGCGCAGACGAGCTCGGATATAGCGATCCTCAATCGCGACGATGCGCCTGTCTGGGAAATGCGCAACCGGCTCAACTCGCGCGTTCTTTCTTTCGGCTTTGCCGAAGTCGGCGAGGGTGTCTTTGTGGCGGGAGATGAGATCATTTGGCGTGACAGCGGCGCCGAAGAGCGGTTTTCCCTCGCCAATGTCAAGCTCCACGGAATTCACAATCTGGAAAATATGATGGCCGCGGTGGCGGCGACAAAAGCCATTGGCGTGGCGCATGATTCCATTGAAATGGTTTTGAATCGTTTTCCCGGACTCGAACACCGTCTGGAATTTGTCCGCGACAAGGACGGCGTCGCTTATTACAACGATTCCAAAGGAACCAATGTCGGCGCCGTCGTGAAATCACTGGAGAGTTTTTCCGCGCCGGTAATTTTGCTCGCCGGAGGAGTCGATAAGGGCGGCTGCTACGCTCCTCTGGAAAGACAAGTCGAAAAAAAAGTTCGCCGCCTAGTATTGTTCGGCGCGGCCAAAGAAATTATCGCGCGAGCGCTAGGCGGGCTGACCGATACTGTCATCGTCGAAGATCTGCCGGCAGCCGTGGCGGATGCTGCAGCGCACTCGCGACCGGGAGATGTGGTGTTGTTGTCGCCGGCCTGCTCGAGCTTCGATCAGTTTAAGAATTACGCCGAGCGAGGAAGGGCCTTCAAAACTCTGGTGCAGAAATTATGAGAGACGGGCTCGCAGTGGATAAGTGGATACTTCTCGCGGTTGTCGGTCTGTTGGCCGTGGGCGTGACGATGGTTCTGAGCACCAGTTATCTGTATTCGCAAGAACGCTATGGCGACGGCACCTATTTCTTTCGCAAGCAAATGATCGCGATCGGCGCCGGCGCAGTTGCGCTGATCGCCTGCGCCATGACTCCGTCCGCGCTCTACCGGAGGTTTGCTTATCCGCTTTTGTCGCTGAGCTTTATTATTTTGCTTTTGGTTCTCGTCCCCGGAGTTGGAGTGAACCGCGGCGGGGCACGACGCTGGATTATGTTTCCAGGTTTCGCATTTCAGCCTTCGGAGCTAGCGAAACTTGCTTTGGTCTTCTACCTCGCTCATTCCATGGCGAGGAAGGAGCAGATGATCCGGAGTTTTTCCGTTGGTGTGTTGCCGCATTTGATTGTCTTCGGTCTTTTCGCCGGCATGCTTCTTCTCGAGCCCGATTTCGGCACTGCGCTGATGTTATCGATGCTGCTTTACTCCATGCTTTTCATTGGCGGCGCGCGCGTGCACCACTTGCTCGCGACCGGTCTGATGGCCTTGCCTGTGCTGATCTATGTCATGACCAAGGCCGATTACCGGATTCGTCGCCTGATGAGTTTTTTAGATCCATGGAGCGACGCCGCCGGCAGCGGCTTTCATGTCATTCAATCGTTAATCGCTTTCGGTTCGGGCCAGATATGGGGACGCGGCCTGGGTGAGAGCCGGCAAAAGCTTTTTTATTTACCGGAAGCCCATACCGATTTTGTTTTTTCGGTGATTGGTGAAGAACTCGGGTTGCTGGGAGCGCTCGCGGTATTGGCGCTATTCGGCGTTATTATCGTGCGCGGCCTGCAGCTCACAGCCAAAATCGAGGAGCCGTTCGATCAATATCTGGCGTTCGGATTGACGGTTTTGTTAGGTCTTCAGGCGCTGATCCACATGGGCGTCGTCATGGGATTGATGCCCACCAAGGGCCTGGTGTTGCCGTTTATCAGCTATGGCGGATCGGCGATGGTGATCAATTTGATGGAGGCGGGAATACTGTTGGGGCTTTCGCGCCGCCGACTCTAGCGATGCGGATTTTATTCGCCGGTGGAGGTACCGGCGGTCATCTGTTTCCGGGTGTCGCGGTGGCGCGCGAATTTCAGCGACGGGATAGACGAAACGAAATTTTGTTCGTCGGAACAGAACGGGGAATTGAGTTTCGCGTGCTGCCGAACGAAGGATTCAATCTGGAGATACTGCCGATCAAAGGGCTCAAGGGACGAGGGATGCGCGGCCTCATCGACGCTGCTTATGGTGTGCCGCTGAGCCTCATCCGAGCATTCGGTATGATTCGACGATTTTGCCCGGATCGAATTATCGGGCTTGGCGGCTATGCTTCGGGCCCGGTGCTACTCGCGGGAAAAATTGCCGGCGTTCGTTGCGCCATCATGGAACAAAATCTTCGCCCCGGTTTCACCAACAAATTGCTCGCCCGTTGGGTTGACGTCGTATTTACCGCCTACTCCAAGACTGCCGAGTTTTTTCCCGGCGCACGCGTGATTGAGACCGGCAACCCGGTGCGCTGGCAGACCGTGCCGACGGTTACGAAAAGAGAAAAGTTTTCGCTGCTGATTTTCGGCGGCAGCCTGGGTGCGCGCCGAATCAATTTCGCCGCCATCGAGGCGCTGAAACAACTAACGGCTTTTAAAAATGAGCTTTTTGTGACGCACCAAACCGGCGAGCTCGACTACGCCACGGTTCGTCAAGCGTACTCGGCATTGCCGTTCGAAGCCGAAGTGACGACGTTCATCGATGCCATGGATGAAGCTTATGCGCAGGCGGATCTGCTCTTGTGCCGATCCGGCGCGACCACGGTTGCCGAGCTTACAGCATTCGGCAAGGCCGCGATTCTTGTGCCGTATCCCTATGCCATTTACGACCATCAGCGAAGTAATGCACAGGCGTTGAAGGATCGCGGTGCCGCGGACATGATTTTGGATCACGAGTTGACCGGAGAACTTTTGGCCGAGCGTATTCGTGGGTACATGTCGGATCGCACCCGAATCGAAACCATGGCCGCGGCGGCACGAGCCCTAGGCCGTCCCGATGCGGCGGCACGCATCGTCGACGCGTGTTGTGCTTTGACGCAGGCTTAATGCTTTGAGACCCAGCGACCTCTCATGTTGCATAAAAAGCACAAAATTCATTTCGTCGGCATCGGCGGAATCGGCATGAGCGGTATCGCCGAAGTGTTACTCAATTCGGGTTACGTCGTGAGCGGCTCGGATCTTCAAGAAAGCGATGCGACGCGGCGTTTGCGCGATCTTGGCGCCGCTGTGTTTGTGGGCCACCAAGAGGCCAATCTTGCAGGGAATCCTTCGGTGGTAGTGATTTCCACCGCGGTTAAATATTCCAATCCGGAAGTTCTCGAAGCACGGCGCCGGCATATTCCGGTGATTCCCCGGGCTGAAATGCTCGCCGAACTGATGCGGATGAAATATGCGGTTGCGGTTGCGGGCAGCCACGGTAAAACCACCACGACATCGATGATCGCGGCAGTTTTGAGCAATGCGAGATTGGACCCGACGATGGTGATCGGCGGCCGCGTGCATATGCTCGGCACCAATGCCAGAACCGGACAAGGCGAGTTTCTGGTGGCCGAGGCGGATGAAAGCGACGGCAGTTTTTTGCTGCTCTCGCCGACCATTGCGGTGGTGACGAACATCGATCGAGAGCACATGGATTTTCATCAAACCATGGAGCGGCTCAATGAAAGCTTTCTCGCCTTCATCAACAAAATTCCTTTCTACGGCTTGGCCGTGCTCTGCATCGATGACGCCAACGTGCACGGACTTCTGTCGAAGACGAGGAAACGCTTCGCCACTTACGGTCTTTCCGCGGAGGCGGATTTTTCCGCTCAGGACCTGAAAATGTCCCTGGGCGGCGTTGAATTTACGGTGGTGCATGAGGGTAAACCGCTGGGCAATTTGCGCTTACATCTTCCCGGCCGTCATAGCGCGACCAATGCGCTGGCGGCAGTGGCCGTTGCTCACGAATTGGAGATTCCCTTCGCGCGTGCCGCGGAGGCGCTCGCCGGATTCACCGGCATTCACCGACGCTTCGAAGTCAAGGGCGAACCGCGGGGCATCATGGTGATCGACGACTATGGGCATCACCCCACGGAAATTCGCGCCACCATCGGCGCTATTCGCGACAGCTGGAAGCGTCCGCTGACGGTCATCTTCCAGCCGCATCGTTTCACCCGTACTCGAGATCTGTTCGATGAGTTTCTCACTGCCTTCGAAGGCGCCGATCGGCTGGTGGTCACGGAAATCTATCCCGCCGGCGAGGATCCGATTGCCGGCGCCACAGGTGAAGCGCTGTACCAGGCGATGAAGCGAAAGGGCCATATGGAATTGGAATTTGTGCCGGACAAAAATCAGATTGCGGCGCAGCTTGCCGGGAAGCTCAATCCGGGCGACATGGTGTTGACGCTCGGCGCGGGCGATATCTACAAGGTCGGCGAGGCGCTAGTCGAGGCACTGAAATGAAATTCTGGAGTAATGGAGGGGTGGACTGATGGGGTACTGGGCGGAGGAGAGAAACCCAACACTCCAGTACTCCAAGACTCCATCATCTTCACGGCCACTGATATTCGCAATGAGCAATGCAGGCAACAATGCGCCGCTCGCGGCGGAGCTGAGAAAGATATCCGGCTTGAAAGTAAAGGTCGCCGAGCCGTTGGCGCGCTATACGTCGATGAAGGTGGGCGGATCGGCGGATTATTTTCTCGAGGTGGAGAATGAAGCGGCGTTGGCAGAGCTAGTTCGAGTCCTCAATAGGCACCAGGAAAGTTTCTGGCTGCTGGGCTATGGCAGCAACGTTTTGATCAGCGATCGCGGCGTGCGCGGTGCGATCATTCGCCTGACGGGTGAATTTAAAACAAGCCAATTTAAGGAAATGGGTGGAATGGCAAAGGTCACTGCTGGCGCCGCGGTGTCGATCGGACAATTGGCTCGGGATGCAGCGCACCGCGGTTATGCGGGGCTGGAATTCGCCGAGGGAATTCCCGGGAGCGTGGGCGGCGCCCTGTACATGAATGCAGGCGCCTATGGCTCTGAGCTTGAACAACTTGTCGATCAAGTGGAACTCATGACGGCTCGCGGCGAGCCGCTTTGCCTTACGCGCGCCGAGATGACCTTCAGTTATCGCGATTCGCATCTACCTTCCGGTGCCGTGGTGATGCGGGTGCGTATGGGATTACGTAAGGAAGAGCCTGCTCACGTGAGCGCCCGGCTCCGCGAGCTCGCGCGCAAGAGAAAAGCCAGCCAGCCCTCCGGCTCTCCCAACTCCGGATCGATGTTTCGAAATCCGCCCGGAGACTATGCTGGACGGCTGATCGATGCCGCGGGCCTCAAGGGTACGCGCATCGGAGCTTGTCAGATCTCCGAGCGGCACGGCAACTTTATCGTCAATCAGGGCGGTGCCAAAGCGACCGAGGTGCGGCAATTGATGGAACTCGCAAAGAGCGAAGTGCGAAAGAAATTCGGCATCGAGCTCGTACCCGAAGTCAAATTGCTCGGCGATTGGGAATCACAGTAACGAGGGTTATGCAGCTCACGGTTTATCGTCGAGACAATCGAAAAAAAGATGAGCGCCGGTGGCGCCGTCGATTTTTCCAGATCGGCGTCGTTCTAGGCGCAGCAATTCTGGCAGCAGCGATTTACCGGCTCAGTAGCCCCTTCAGCATTGCCGCTGCTTCGCTTTACGATTTTGTTTTGGACAATGCCTATTTTTCCGTGCGCGAAATTCAGGTCCACGGCGGGGACAAAGTGAGCGGCAGCGAAATCGTCGCTATCGCCGGGCTCCACCGCGGCATAAGCATTTGGAAAGTCGATCTGGCCGCGATCGAGAAAAAGATTGCCAAACACCCGTGGGTGCGCCGGGTTTTGGCGCGCCGCGAATTTCCACGCCGCATCGTTATCGACGTTGAAGAGCGCGTGCCGAAAGCGATTGTCGCGATACGCAGGCTTTACTATGTGGACGGCGACGGTCTTGTGTTCAAGGAAATCGGGCCAGGCGAAAATGTGAAATTTCCGTTGCTGACCGGGCTTGGCGCCGAAGAGCTGACGAACACGGATCCTCTATGGCGCCGCCGGATTCAGGACGCGATCCGCCTCGCCGAACTGATGGCGCGCCGCACGCACTCGCTTTCGGAGATTCATTTTGAAGCGCCCGATCGGCTGGTGGTCTATACCACTGATTTCCCCGTGGCGCTGCGCATGGGTTGGGGAGACTGGGAGAATAAATTGGAACGTATGGAGCGGCTTATGATGCTGTGGAAGGGCAATGAAGAGCGCCTCGCGTCAATGGACGTGAGCTTTCAAGATCAAATCGTCACCCGTCTGCGCCGGGTGCAGCGCTAATTCATCGAACTCGATCGATCTATGGGAAAGAAAAACAGCATTGTTGTCGGCTTGGATATCGGCACGTCGAAAATTTGCGCCGCAGTCGGTGAAATGACCGAGCGTGGTCTCGAAATTATCGGGATTGGCTTGCATCCATCACAAGGGCTACGAAAAGGCGTGGTGATCAACATCGAAACCACGGTGAACTCGCTGAAAAAGGCGGTAGAAGAAGCAAGTCTGATGGCGGGCTGCGAAATCCACACGGTCTTCACGAGCATTTCCGGTGGTCACATTAAAGCTTTCAACAGCCACGGTATCGTTGCGGTAAAGAACAAGGAAGTGATGGCGCGCGACCTGGAGCGTGTGATCGATGCCGCTAAAGCGGTGGCGATTCCAATGGATCGCGAGGTTCTCCATGTTCTGCCGCAAGACTATATCATCGATGACCAAGACGGCATTCGGGACCCGTTGGGGATGTCGGGAGTCCGTCTGGAAGCCAAAGTACACATCGTCACCGGCGCAGTTGCTTCGGCGCAAAACGTCATCAAGTGCTGCAATCGAGCCGGTCTCAACGTCGCCGAAATCGTTTTGGCGCCACTCGCCGCCGCCGACGCCGTGCTCACCGATGAGGAGCGGGAACTCGGTGTCAGATCGGAAGAGCGTCGTGTAGGGAAA
>DATIEH010000291.1:0-2749 GCA_035455905.1 Binatia bacterium
CGCTATCCGGCAAGTAATTAAAAGCGCGAGACTTATCGCTGAGAACCTTAAGAAAGATCCCTTACATCCATTCGGGATAACACGTTAATCCTTTGTTATTTCGAGCGGAGCGAGAAATCTCTCTTAAATGGTCGATTGATTCAGGACGGCTGTAGAACTTCCGATTAGAACGTTTTAATCCCTTCCGGGACTTTCACCTCGAATAACCGGATGACGGTCCCGATGGTCATATAGTGGCCGAGGAGGCCGACGGCTTCAATAAATTTCGCGCGACCGAATTCGCGCGCCATTCGGGCGAACAAAGGCTCGGGCACTGTATGATCATGCACGAGGGCGCGGGTAAACTCGATGAGCAGCCGCTCATGACCGGTAAAGTCATCGATGGGCGCCTTTGCGCGGAGCGCCTCAATGATTTTCGGATCAACGCCGAGCTTCTGAGCGCGAATTTCGTGGCGGCACCAGGCGTAGCGCGCCTCAAGCTCGCGCGCGGCCGCCAAAATCATTATTTCCCGATCGGCATCAGGCAACAACGATTCGTTGCGGAAATAGTCTTCGGTTGCCGCGAAATGCTGCGCCATTGCGGGCGAATGCATGAGCATTGAATACGGGCCGCCTCCGCCGCTGCGGGTAGCGTGAATGCGATCCCAAATCTGCTGATGCTCGGGCGTGAGATCCTCTCGTTTTGCGGCTGGCAGTCGGCTCATGTTTGCTCCTTACCCGGACTCATCGATAAATTCATCATTTTTAGCGCGGCGCGACCGAGGATGCCGTAAGGATTGCCGATGGTTTCCTGCAGCTCGAAGTGGTTGAACCCCTCGCCGACGATTAGCTCGACCGGTTTGCCGGCGGCTTTGACCGCCGCGGCAAACTCGCGGTTCTGTCTCTGAAACTCGGGAGTTTCTTGCGTGCCGTAGGCGACGATGATCGGCGCGGTGAGTTTGTCCAAATGCCGCTGTGAGCTGAGCGCCTGCTCGATCTCGTCAGTGAATTTCACGTACTGGCTGCGTTTCGAAAGGCGCACCGGTTTCAAATCATACATGCCGCTGGCCACCAGTCCGCCTTTGAGGATGTTCGCCGGCAGGCCGAATTCCTTTGGCCAATCGGTGACGAGCGCACAGCCGGCGAGGTGAGCGCCGGAAGAGTGGCCGGTGATGTACATGCGAGCAGGATCGCCGCCAAAACGCGCGGCATTCCTATACACCCAGGCGACAGCGCTCCGAACCTGCTGGGCCATCGGCATTAAGCTGCCGCCGGCATTCTGGACGAGGACGAAATCCGGTATGACAAAGTGAGCGCCGGCGTTAATAAAGCTCTCGGCCAGATAAGCGGAGTCTCTCGCTTGTCCATTGCGCCAGGCGCCGCCGTGAATGAAAATATTTATCGGCGCGTTGGCACGGGTCGTCTTGTATATGTCGAGTTTTTCATCCTCGGAGGGACCGTAGGCGACGCGCTCCGGAGTAAACCGCTTGAGCATCGCTTCGCTGGCAACCCTGCGCCGCGTCGCGATCAGCTGTTGATTGGGAGCGTAAACGCTCTGGTCGTATGCGTCGTCGAGCTCTTTTTGATCCATATCGAGCCAGACGAGGGGACCTTTTTTTCGCGTCATTGAATTTTCAGTCATAGCTTACTCGGTGAATTTTTTTGGTATGGGTTCAAGTCGTTCAAATCGTTCAAGCCGTTCGACACTCGGCAATAGTTTCAAAATTGTTCCTCATTCAGCGCAAGCTGGCGATAGGTGGCGCGACCGAAATCCATGACATCTGTATTTCATTTATAGAGAGAACTAACGAAACCAGTCTTGATTACTTCTTCCAATACCGAGCGATCCGTAAGCTTCAGCGCTTCTGGTGTGACGCCATCCTTTTTACCGACGGTCTGTTCGATGCCGGCGAGCAATGCTGCACGGGATGGAATCTCGGGAATCTGTCCCATTTTTTGACCGACATAGTAGTCGTAGGCGATGCCTGCTTCTTTGGCACTGTTCATCTTCAAATATTTCTGAATCGCATGGATGCCGAGAGGTCGGTTGGCTTTGAGCGCTTGCATGCCTTCGAGAATCGCCTTCATGAAACTCACGACCTGCGTACGGTGGCTTTGCAGATGTTCGCGTCGGACGATGTAATCGGTGTTCGGAAACGGCAGATCCAGATTGGCGAGATCAGCGAGTAAATTCATCTTGTGCTTGGTGACAGTCAGCGTCGATAGCGGTTCGTTAAACACGGCTGCCTGCACAGCATTTTGTGTCAGCGCGGCAAAGCGGGCGCTTTGACCGCCCACCTGAAGAATCGTCGCGTCTTTGGCAGGATCGAGTCGAAGCTTTTTCAAAGCTTCTCTGGCAGCAAACTCCGAGGCCGAGCCGAATCGGCTGATCGCCACCTTTTTCGCCCGCAAGTCGTCGGCGGTTTTGATTTCAGGGCGGCCGATCAGCTGAAACGGGATGAAGTTAATAATCCCGCCGATAATCGTTAGATCGCCTCCTTTCATGTTGGCGGCGATGGCCAATGCTCCCGTCGAAACCAGGTATTGCAATTCGCCGGCGAGCAATGCTTGTCCGCTGACGGTGCCATTGTCGATGATAATGTATTCCGGTTCCAAGCCGTATTTTTGAAAACTTTTGGTTTCCAAGCCTGCCCACACCGCCGCACTGCTTGCGGCCAGACCCCCCGTCGCAATGCGGATCTTTTCGGCCGCGATTCCGGATTGAATGCAAAAACACAATAGCAGCGCGACAATGGCGCTCGATTCACAA
>DATIEH010000292.1:0-5078 GCA_035455905.1 Binatia bacterium
ATAGCTCAATATCACACGACTTTCGAAACAACCACACCTGCACCGAATCTCAAAAGGGGCACCAAATTTTAATTCGACCGACTCCGGTAAAATCGGATCTGCACCTTCTCCATGGTCGCAAGACCATCGCCAATCGCGCCGTCAATCACCGGGAAAAAGTGTTCGATCTTTTCTGCTGTATCAACGATTTCGACGACAATCGGTAGGTCCGTCGACAGATCCAGGATCTTTGCCGTGCGAACTCGGCTGCGCGCGCCAAAACCTTCAACCCCGCGAAGCACTGTCGCTCCCGCCAGGCCGTGCTCGCGCGCCGTCCGGACGATCCATTCGTAAAGCAGCATCCCCGAGTGCCGATCACTCTCGCCGATAAAAATCCTGAGCAGCGAGCCATCTTTTGGCAGCTCCATGTCATCCTCCGATCGCGTGCGCGAGTATGTTCCCGACCCACACAGCTAAAAGCCCCAATAACAACTGCAAGCCGACGTTGACAAGAGCTGAAACCTGCTCGGTATCGCGAATCAAGTAAAAGGTTTCCAGCGCAAACGATGAAAAGGTCGTAAAGCCGCCAAGGACGCCGACGAAAATGAAGAGCCGCAGCTCCGAAGTAAATGCTGCCCGGCTTTCCGCTAACCCTGCCAGAAAGCCGATTACCAAGCAGCCCAAAACGTTAACGGTCAAGGTTCCATAGGGAAACCACGGGCTGTCCAACACGCGATATACCCAAACACTGACCAAATACCGCAGCGCTCCACCCAAAAAACTTCCGATTCCGACCAAGATGATTGCGACCATGCTGTGATCTACTCCCAAAAAAAGACCCCTACTTCGTGCTCGGGAAGTAGGGGTCATCAACTCGCGGCTGCGAATGGTTTGACTGGCGAACCCCATCGCCTTTAGTTTGAGCATTATTTGTACAACCCGTGCAACAAGTCAAACCATCATGAAAGGAAGCCAATGAAAATCGATCCCGACGATTTCCGCGTAAAAGATGGCAAGAACGTCAGCCTGAAAAAATGGCCGACGGAGATAAAGTCGTACTATGAGACCAAAAAACAATTCAAAGAGGGGCTCCAAGAGCGTGTTGACGAGCTGAGCGAGCTGCAAAACCTGCTCTATGCGTCGAATCGTTTCGCCGTGCTGTTGATCTTCCAGGCGATGGACGCGGCCGGCAAGGACAGCGCCATCAAGCATGTAATGTCCGGAGTCAATCCTCAGGGTTGCCAGGTTTTCAGTTTCAAGCACCCGAGCCTGGAGGAATTGGATCACGACTTCCTATGGCGCACGACTCGAACCCTTCCGGAGCGGGGGCGTATCGGTATTTTCAACCGGTCGTATTACGAAGAGGTGCTGATCGTGCGGGTGCACAAGGAGCTCCTGCGAGCGGAAAACCTACCGGAGGAGATCCTGGACGATAAAAATATTTGGGACGAGCGTTACCGATCGATTCGCGATCTCGAAGCGCATCTCTATCGAAACGGCACTCGAATCGTCAAATTCTTCCTCCACATTTCGCAGGAAGAACAGCGCAAGCGCTTTCTCGCACGCATCGATGAACCGGAAAAAAACTGGAAGTTTAACCGTGGTGATATCGAAGAACGAGCATACTGGAACGACTACATGGCGGCTTACGAAGCCTGTCTCGAGGCCACCAGCACACGTCATTCACCCTGGTTCATCGTTCCTGCGGATGACAAGCAGAACACGCGCTTGATCATTTCGGAAATCATCTTGCACACGTTACGCAAGCTGAAAATGAAATATCCGGTTTTAGACGAAAAGCGGCGTAAGGAGCTTCGCTCGCTGCGCAAATTGCTGGAGAAATAATCCGCGACCTCGACCCATCCGTGCAAGCGAGGCTGAGCCGTGGCACGCTATCTACGGGTTGCGCCGTCTAGAGGTTGTAAAACCGTTTTGGATTATCTGAAAGTATTTTTCCCTTGACGTCGGCCTTGAGGCATTCATTGGCTTTGAATCTGGAGATGGCATTGAGCTCGCTCGAGGTATCGCCATGGCCGTAATCGGTGCCGATGACGAGATTTTCTTCCCCGGTGTAGGAGATCACGTAGCTGAAGTCGTCGTCGGTTTGCGTCGATATGTAAATCTTGTAATCGCGTACGCAAGTGGCGGAAATCGGCTGCGGGCTGCCGAGCGAACGACGCACCGCTTCGTGCACCACCCAAGGCACCCACTGGCTGGAGGCTTCGATGAAGCCCCAGCGCAGCGCCGGAAACACCCGCGGAAGCTCGCTCATAATCAAGGCATAGCATGCAGTCACCGTGGGCACACGAAATGTCGAAAAACCGCCACCCGCGTCATTGGTCATGATCTTGAAAAGCTCGGGATTGCCGTTCGCCAGATGAACCGTAATAGGTAAACCGAGGCGCTCCGCCTCTGCGTAGACCGGATAAAAATAAGCATCCGTCATCATCCGATCGCGTTCGAACGGCCGCATGCACACTCCGACGGCGCCGTGATTCTTGGCGAAACCGATCTGAGAAACCGCCTCGCTCGGGGTCATGACCGGAACCACACAGGTCCAGCGCAGCCGATTTTCGCCAAGCTTCCAAATCTCCGCCAACCAGCGGTTCCAACTCCAACACAGCGCAATCTCGGCGTCAGGCCTACGGGTCAACGGTGTGAGCCACAGGGAATTATAAAGCACCTGAATGTCGATCCCGAGATCGTCCATGTGCCGCAGGCGCTGGTTGACGTCGGACAGCTCACGAGCTTCGACGGGTGTCGCCACTGCGCGCCCGAACCGCTTGAAGTGTTCTTCGGATTGCCGCTGATCAGGCGCCGGAAATTTCGGCCCGAGGTTTTCACCATCCAGCACCCAGATCTGCCGCGCTGGATTTCCCGGTGCAGCGACGAGAGCCGGCCGATACTTCTCTTCGGATCTCTCGAGGTATTCCCACGTCCGCTCGGTTTCGATTACGTGGGCATCGGCATCGATCACGTCGGTTTTGAGATGGGGCAGAACCATGCTGGACCTTAACCCAGCTTTAGCTCAAGTGGACCGGGCTGTCCACTTGTTGGAGCCTTAGAGCACAGAACTGCAAACGGAGAATCTACTTGCTATTCCGCTTCGAACGGTACCGCCGAGTGAGGCAGAGTATCCGCCCAGCCACCGTGAACTGCCGGAACTACGAATAAGCTTACTTCACTTCGTAGCGCTTGACGCTGGTCCTGCCGCCGCCCTGCAATCCCCGCGCATGCCGCTGAATCTCGGCATGAGCTTCGCTGTCTCGGTAGCGGTCAATGCTCGCCTGAGTGTCCCACTCGGAATAGGAAATGAATTCGCCGGGCGCATCGACGCATTCCAAAAGTTTTTCCGATAGGCATCCCGGCTGTTTGATCATCAGCGGAGCGCAATGATTTTTCCACAGGTTGATCGCATCCTTGACTTGTTCCGGTTTGACGGTGACGTAAATGACTCTGACAATCGACATGGATACTACCTCCTTCGAAAATTAGTTCAGCCACAGTGACTCGCCCGCCGTTTCATTGGAAGCACAAAAAGGGCCGTATTCAGTACCCGTGCGAGTTTGAAAATTGTTAGCTGCTGCAACGGATTCTCGCGCGAACAAAGCCCTTGCCGAAAGGTGCCCGTCTTTACGCTCTTGCATATGTGGCGTTTTTCATACTACAGACGATATCTCCGTCAGAAAAAAAGGACAAAGCTTCTTCGGCTCGGCAGCGTACTGAGGTGTAACGTGAGAAATATTCCACGTATGTGGCGAGTGAAATACCGGCCCGCTTTTTGCCTCGCTGCCTCGTTATTCCAGGTAGAGCATTTCATGTCCAACCCGGTTCGCGTCTCGTGTTTTAGAGATTTCTTCACTTCCGGTCAACGTTTAAAACGATCTTAATCGCGTCAAAGGAGGAGAAATTTATGTTTGTTGAAAATTACCGCCAAGACAACGTGGACTCCTTGATGGGCGGAAATAATGCTACCCCAATTCCTTATCCGAAGATCTCAGACGAGGATTGGCGGGTGTGGAACTTATTTCTTCCTGTGCGCGCGGTGAACCTTGACCGGATTGCCGCCTCCAACGCGCGCCAAGGAATGATGCTCTCCCTTTACGACATACCGTATGCCGTGACGGACGAGATTCGTAAGGCCAATCCGTACTTCGAAAGAATCGAAGTTTGGCGCAAGCACGAGATCGAAAAAGATCCGATTGCCGTCGGGATCGCCGGCGGACAGCGCTACATGATCGCGCGCTGGGGCATGGACAAGCTGATCCCGTTCGAGAGCATCAAGAAGTCCGTTCCGCTAATCCTTGCATGGCAATTTATCAGCAGCCCGCTAGCCGCCATGTCGGGAATTGCCGCGCTGGGCTTACTTGCCTGGAGTTTTCTCGTTTGACGCAAGTCGTGGCCGGAGCCCACGTAGCGGTCCATCGCTACCGCGAAGACCGGCCATTCAAGCCAAACCTCAGGGGCGCGAGACTGCCTCGTGCTCCTGAGAATCAGATCGGCGCCTAAGCGCCGATCCTGCACATCGGTCTGCGCTCCGCATCGGTTAATCCGACTCGCCGCATTGGTGTTGCACAGCGGCAATCCCGAAACGTTCGTATTCCTTCCAACTTGAAGCTATAAAAAGAAGATTAGATCGCCGCAGGGCCTGATCCGACGATTTTTGCAGCACGGAGCGAGCGACTGCACATGAATGAGTTCAAGCACTTGCACAACCAGATACCTGCGATTCTTAGAGCCTTAGCGATAGGTATTCCGGCGGGATTCGTGTTCAACCAACTTCACACACCGATTCCATGGATGATCGGACCGATGATCGCTGTGGCCTCTCTGAATCTCATGGGCGTACAAATGCACTCACCCCCTTACGCTCGTCAAATCGGTCAAGTGATACTGGGATCCGCGGTGTCGCTCTATTTTACTCCGCCGGTTGTGACCGCTTTAGGCGGCAATCTACCCGCCATTGCAGCAGCGACAGTGGTGGTTTTTCTGGTCGGCATTTTCGGCGCGCTCACGTTGAGCCGTGCCTCGGGTGTCGATGCGAAGTCGACTTTCTTTGCTTCCATTCCCGGAGGCGCGATGGCCATGGCTGTGCTTGC
>DATIEH010000293.1:0-4893 GCA_035455905.1 Binatia bacterium
CATCAAAACAGGCTAGCCGCTATGCTGTCGCGACGCTCTGCTCGCTCTCAACCGTTTTGCGCACCGTCGGCCGATTCATTATACGCTCTTGCCACGCGGTATAAGGGCCAAGTTCCTTCATAGGGAAACCGCCACGTAATCCCCAGCCATAAAAAACCAATGCGTAGCCATCGACGACCGTGAAGTCGCGGCCCATGATCCAGTCGTGGCCCTCGATCATTGAATTGATCTCCTGGCAATTGGCCCAGAACGATTTTCGGCCGTTCTCCTTGACGGCCGCGTGTGCCGCCTCACTGTCGGCGAAACGCTCGGGCCGCATGCAGCGCTGAAATGAGGGATGAACGATGCTCGAGAACCAACACATGGTTGCGATGCAGCGTGCCTCCTCGAGCGGATCCGACGGCATCAGTTTTTTTTCTGGAAAGCGTCGCGCGAGATAGGTCAGGATCGCGGTGTTCTCAACTAGAATTTTGCCGTCGGCATCTAATGACGGCACTTTGCCGCGCGGATTGATCTTGAGGTAGCCCTCGGTTCTCTGCTGCTGCTTTGCGAGCAGGACCGGTTTTGCCTCATAGGCGGCGCCGCTTTCTTCAAGACCGATATGCGAAGCCAAAGAGCAAGCGCCAGGACTGAAATAAAGCGTCAGCATCGAAAAACCTCCTTCTTTTTTCACTAGGAATTACGTCAGAGAGAAAACCCGTATAGGAGACTATGCGGTACCGAGCTGTTCTGTCAACTCGCAGGTGTATTTACCTCGCACAATCATGACAAGATATTCCCGATGCGAACATTGACGCGATTTATTTTGCTCTATTCCGCCATGTATGCGGCCTTCGGCGTCGCCTCGCCATTTCTGCCGACATTCATGAGCCGGCGCGGCTTGCCACCCGAGCAACTTGGGCTGGTGCTCGCCGCGGGGACGGCCGTGCGACTGCTCACTTCGCCTCTGGCGGGCCGAGTCGGTGATTTGATTCACTCGCTGCGCCGTGTGCTGATCGTTTGCCTTGCCCTCGCCGCAACCATTACTTTGGGTTATCTCGGAGCGCGAGGATTTTGGCTTTTGCTCGGCATGAGTCTGCTCCATGCCGCGTCGTTGGCGCCGATTACTATTTTATCCGATGCCTTGGCTCTGGGATCGGCCACCGCGCCGAAGCGTAGTGGAAGGTCGAGCTTCGAATATGGTTGGGTGCGTGGCGCCGGATCGGCGGCTTTCATATCGGGCACTTTGGTTTCAGGGCAGGCAGTCGGGGCACTCGGACTCGATGTAATTGTCGGACTGCAAGCGGCGTTGCTCGCTGCGGCCGCTTGCGCCGCACTGACCGTCCCCGAGCTGAGCTACACTCGCGCGCCCGGTGCTGAGCGGATCGAGCGAGGCGGTGTGATGGCTCTGCTCCGCATGCCGCTGTTTAGAAATATGGCGATCATCGCGGCACTGATTCTCGGCAGCCATGCTATGCACGACGCGTTCGCGGTGATTCGCTGGAGCGACGCAGGAATTAAGCCATCCACCGTCAGCGTGCTCTGGTCGGAGTCGGTCGCCGCCGAAGTCCTGGTGTTTTTCGTGATCGGCCCTGCGACCGTGACACTTCTTACGCCCGCAGGCGCCCTCGCCGTTGCGGCCTTGGCGGGCATACTACGATGGACAGTGATGGCACAGACCACCGATTTGCTGGCGCTTGCGCTGGTGCAGCCGTTACACGGGATAACTTTTGCCCTGCTCCATCTTGCCTGCATGCGTTTGTTGTCGCGCATAGTGCCGAACGGACTCGAAGGAACGGCGCAGGCAATTTATGGTACGGTCGGCATCGGCGCCGCGAGCGCGCTGCTCACGCTTGTTTCGGGTTGGCTCTATGAACGTTTTGGCGCGCAGGGATTTTGGGGCATGGCGTTGCTGTGCATAGTCGCGTTGCCCTTGACCTACAAAATCAGAGAACCCGCAATCTCGGATAGAGGCGCTGCTCCTGCGTGAAATATTACCGCCCCGCGTATCCGGGCCCATAAACAACTTTTCCGGCCCGCGCGCCGGTGTGCTGGCCATTGTCAATAACAACCGCGCCGTTGACCAGCACATAATCGATGCCCTTGGGATACTGCTTGGGATTTTCGTAGGTCGCCGCGTCGGCGACCCGATCAGGATCAAAAATGACGATGTCGCCCCAATATCCTTCGTGCAACTGACCGCGATCTTTAAGCCCGAGCACCTGTGCGGGCATCGAGGTCATCTTCCGGACCGCGTCCTCCAGCGCGAGAACTTTCTCATCGCGGCTGTATTTCCCGAGCACGCGCGGGTTGGTGCCGAAGCTCCGCGGGTGGGGCTTGCCGGGATATTTTAGATTCAGGGCGCTGCCGTCCGAGCCGATGGAAACCCACGGGACCCGCATCACAGCCTTGACGTCATCCTCGCTCATGGTGTGGTGCACGCCGTGGATGAAGACGCCTTCGTCGTAAATCAAATCGAAGCACGTGCTCACCGGGTCTTGTTCGCGGATTTTGGCAATCTCCGCGATCGCCATGCCTTCGAATTTCTTGAGCGCAGCTTTGTCGAGTCGCGCCGCGACGACACCCTCCCAGCCGCCATGCTCATCGACATATTGGTTGAATTCCGGGTCTTGCATGACGCGTTCACGAAAAGCCGGATTCTTGAACTGTGAAATCGTTTCGTTGATCGGCGCATCCTGCACCCAGCGCGGAAAGAGGCGCCGCCAGGGATGCTGCATCGCCGTATATGGATATTGATTGGCAGTGATATCGAGTCCCTCACGGCGCGCCTCTTCGATTTGTGCGATGACCTGACGAACACGACCCCAGTTGGCTTTGGCGCGCATTTTCAGATGATAGATGTGAACCGGAATTGTCGCCTCGCGGGCGATGCGGAGCGTCTTCGCCAACTCTTCCATCATGTCGAAACCTTCGCTCCCGACATGCACGCCATAGTAGCCGCCGTATCGCTTGGCGACTTTAGCCATCTCGACGACTTCTTGTGGATTTTCCGGACCCTTGGCATGCCACGCAGCGGTAAGTCCCAGGGCGCCTTCTTCCATGGCCTGAGCGACCAGGCGATTCATCTTCTCCTGTTCCGCGGCGCTCGCCGGGCGCTCTTCGAAGCCGCAAACCACACGCTTGACTTGCTGCGGCGAGACTCCCGAAGCGATGTTGATCGATACGCCGGCGCGCCTTAACGATTTGAAATAGCCGGTAAAACTCGTCCAGTCGGTCTCGATACCGTTTCGTTTGCGATGCTCGAGTCGGTATTCCTCCAGAATCGCGCCTTCGAGGGGCGCAACAGTTTGGCTTTCGCCGATGATATCCAGGGTGACGCCTTGGCGAACTTTGCTTTCGGCATTGCCATCCGCAATGACCGGCTGGTCGCTGTGGGTATGCATATCGATAAACCCCGGTGTGACAACGTAGCCTTTCGCCGAGATGGCGCGCGTCGCCGTTTCCGGATCAATTTTACCGATCTGCGCGATCTTGCCGTCTTTTATGGCGAGATCGCCGTAAAACCACGGATTTCCGGTGCCGTCGATCAACCTGCCACCGTGAATGACAATGTCGAATTGCGCCATTTAGTTCTCCTCAAAAATTCTCTCTCGCGGCTATATCACCGGATTTCCGAGGCCACAAGGTATTCAGCGCTATTGCGCACGACGAGACAGGAATATCTATGCTGTGATAAAACCAACTAGGGGTAAACGATGATTCGCGAGGAATTTAAAAAAATCCTGCTCGATCAACGCGGCGCGGCGGTGATTTTATGGAGCGGTTTTTTTATCTCCGTGCCGATCTATATCTTCATCGCGCGTCATCTTTTAACCAATCCGCGCCTGGGCACCAGTGTTTCCGTCGCTGAACCCGCTAGAATAATCTTATGGCTGCTTACCATAATCGACCTCGGCTATTACGTTTACTGGCGCAAGCACAATTTTTCCGCCGATGCCATAGGCCGCGGCGCACGAGGGACAAAGCTTCTCCGTGCGCTCGAAGAATTTAAAGGCGCGGCAGAAGAGCGGGCCGCGTACATGGTCTCAACCTATGTGACCCGCAAAGTGGTTCTTTTTGCGATTATCGAGGCGATTGCCGTATACGGCTTGGTGCTCGCGCTCGTCGGCCGGTTTGTCCATGATTTTTATTTGCTTTGTGCGCTGACTCTCGTGCTCCTGGCGGTCGAGTTTCCCTCTGCGCGGTCGATTGCTACAGTGGTCGACGCGGCGGAGCACGAGACAGCGACCCAATAAATCAGCTCGAAGAGTTAGTCTTCGATGCGCCATTTGCCGCGCCGGGTCGCATGACGGAGCGCAGAGTGCAGTTTTTTTAGAAAAATTCGTCTTGGAATCTCTTCAGCGCCGAGGCGATGCATGTGATCGGTGGTCATCTGCGAGTCGATGAAATGAAAGCCCCAGGCTTGTAGCTTATGAACCAAAACCGCGAGCGCGACTTTTGAAGCATCGGTTTTGCAGTGAAACATCGACTCGCCAAAAAAAGCTTTCCCTAAAGATACGCCATAAAGACCGCCGACCAGCATCCCGTCACACCAAGACTCGACCGAATGAGCATAGCCCAAGCCATGAAGCTTGATGTAAGCTTCCTGCATTTCAGGAGTGATCCATGTGCCGCTCTGGCCCTCGCGAGGTGCCTCGGCACAGGCCGCAATCACTTCATCGAAGACTCGATCGAAGGTCACCTGAAAAATCTTTCGGCGCATGGTCTTTCTTAGACTGTGGGATAATTTGAAGCGTTCGAGATCGAGAACGAATCTGGGATCAGGCGACCACCAGAGGATCGGCTGGTCCTCGGAATACCACGGGAAAATGCCCACCCGGTAGGCTTCAAGCAGACGGTCGCTCGACAGATCACCGCCCACCGCAATCAGTCCGCTCGGATCGGCATAATCCG
>DATIEH010000294.1:0-2302 GCA_035455905.1 Binatia bacterium
CGCTCTTCCGATCTGACCGTTCCGTCAGTGGCCTACCGGCAGCGGCTTTGAGTACTTCTACGGGTTTGTCTGCGGTGAGACCAATCAGTACTACCCGGCGCTGTACGAAGGGACGACGCCGATCAAGCCCGGCAAGACGCCCGAACAGGGCTACCACTTTACCGAGGACATCACAGACAAGGCGATCGCCTGGGTACGTCAGCAAAAGGCGCTCATGCCGGACAAGCCTTTCTTTATCTACTTTGCGCCAGGCGCCACTCACGCGCCCCATCACGTACCGAAAATGTGGATCGACAAGTACAAAGGCGGGTTCGATCAGGGCTGGGACAAGCTGCGCGAAGAAACCTTAGCGCGGCAAAAAAAATTGGGCATCGTTCCCGAAAATGCCGAATTGACGGCGCGTCCTAAGGAAATTCCGTCGTGGGATGCCGTCGATGAGGCGCTCAAACCGATCTTGTCCCGCCAGATGGAGGTGTACGCGGCATTTCTCGAGCACGCCGATTACAATATTGGCCGGCTCATCAATTCGCTCGAAGACGTCGGTGTTCTCGATGATACGCTGATCTACTACATCATTGGGGATAACGGCGCGAGCGCTGAGGGGTCGCCGAACGGCACGTTCAACGAGTTGTTCGTCCTGAATGGCGTCAAGTTGGAAACGATCGAATTCATGGCCTCAAAAATAGATCAGTTCGGCAGTCCTACTTCGTATAACCATTATGCGGTGGGTTGGGCACACGCCATGGACACACCCTACCAGTGGACAAAACAGGTGGCATCGCACTGGGGCGGCACGCGCAATGGAACGATCGTGCACTGGCCGCGTGGCATCAAAGCTAAAGGCGAAATCCGTGCACAATTCCATCATGTGATCGATATCGCGCCGACAATTCTGGAATGTGCCGGCTTGCCGGAGCCGATCACGGTCAACAGCATTCAGCAGAAGCCGTACGAAGGCGTGAGTATGAAGTACAGCTTCGAAGATGCCAAGGCGAGTGAGCGCCACGAGACCCAGTACTTTGAAATGTTCGTGAATCGCGGCATTTACCACAAGGGCTGGACGGCCGTGACGCGCCACAGCACGCCATGGACCTTTGAACCGCCCGTCGCATTCGACGACGATGTGTGGGAACTCTACGCGCCGGACGACTGGACGCAGGCGCGCAATATCGCGAAAGACAACCCCAAGGTGTTGCGCGAGCTTCAGCGCCTTTTCCTGATCGAAGCGGCCAAGCACAATGTGCTGCCGCTGGACGACCGCCGCGTAGAGCGCTTTAACTCAGATCTGGCCGGCAGGCCCACGCTCATTCAGGGCCGCTCACAATTGCTCTTCGGCGGCATGGGCAGACTCGGTGAGAACACCGTGCTCAATCTTAAAAACAAATCCCATTCGGTCACCGCGGAAGCGATTTTTCCAGACTGCAATGCAAACGGCGTCATCATTGCCCAAGGCGGTGCATTTGGCGGTTGGGCGCTCTACGCCAAAGAGGGCCGCCTCAAGTACTGCTATAACCTGTTTGGGTTCCGGCGCTTTTTTGTCGAAGCGGTTCCGGCGCTTTCGTCGGGCAAACATCAGGTGCGGATGGAGTTCGCCTATGACGGGGGCGGTCTTGGCAAGGGTGGCGACATTACGCTCTTTATCGATGGCGAGAAGGTCGGAAGGGGACGCGTCGAGGCGACTCAACCCATGATCTTCTCCGCCGATGAAACCTGCGACGTCGGTGAAGAGAGCGGCTCGCCGGTAGCGGAGGACTATATCCCAGAGGCCAGTGGATTTAACGGCTGGATCAATTGGATCCAACTCGATCAGGGCACGGATGATCACGATCACTTTATCAGTCCCGAAGAAAGGCTGCGCGTGGCAATGGCACGGCAGTAGTTGTGTGCGAAACAATGCTGGTTCAAAAGAGCGCGGCTGACATAATTTTTACGAATGGAAAGATATATACGGTCGACGACAAAAATCCCTTTGCGGAAGCTGTGGCCGTCAAAGATGGAAAATTCATCGAAGTGGGTTCAGCCAAGGAGATTGAAAAATTTGTCGGCCAACATACCCGCGTAGTTGATCTTGGCGAAGGTTTTGCCATGCCGGGTTTTATTGATGCTCATATTCACCCGGCGCAGCCCTATCTTCAGGAAGAGGGTGGCGCTCTGCTTTTTCCTGAGAGTTTCAACAAAGAACAGATAGCTGAAGCCGTTGCCGCGTACCTGAAAAAAAATCCGACCGCGCCCTATATTATCGGGGAAGGATGGGCGATGAACTTATTTCCGAACGGACGCGCCCATAAAGAGTGGCTCGATT
>DATIEH010000295.1:0-3255 GCA_035455905.1 Binatia bacterium
AGCGAGCCTGATTGAATGATATCGACGGCCGCTGGTTTTCCAGCTTGGCTCTCGGCGATAATTCGTTGCACTAGCGGCTCGGGAATGCTTTCGAAATGCTGAATTTTGATTCCAGGGTACTGTTTGTCCAAATAGGCCTGCATGCGCTGATAGATGATCGCATCCGTCGGTCCCCAGATGATCACTGTGCCTTCCTTCTTTGCGGCGTTGTAAAGCTCCGTGATCGCTTCGTTCCCGCCCTTGCCCTTATCTTGAGCGTAAGCGAAGTTGCTGAGCACCGTCGTCAAAACAGTCAGGATCAATATCACTCTGCGTCCGATAATGTTCATGTGGCGTTTTTCCTTCGAGCTTTGCGTTCCTTCGACTTTGCTCAGGGCATGCTTTGCGCGAGGCATTCCGAAAGGTCCTGCCTAAGCGTGAATCGGATGGCTCTGTAAAAACTTCTGCAGCGCAATCAAGGCGCCGTCGCCATCCCAAAACGTCATGTGTCTCACACCCGGAATGAGCGCCCGCTCGCAACCAGGAGTCAATTCAGCTAGACGCCGTGCGGTTCCGACCGGAGTGCTGCCGCGCCGATTGACATCGTCGTCTGCGCCGCAGAGAATTAGCGTCGGCACTTTAACCTCCGGCGCTTTTCCCAGTGCATCCCACGTGAGGCGCGCCTGCTCATGCAGGCGAAATTGCTCCACCGTGCTCTGCCCGGACCAGAGGGCCGAAGCGAGTGTCGTCGCCAGATCACGGTGCTCCCGATAATATTGGGGATTGTACGCCATGCCGTCATTGTCGACGTGAGAGCGAATATATTGCTCGAAGCCCATCTCGCGAATCTCGCGAGCCGCCTCGGGTGATAAATCGCGCGGACCGCCGCTGAGCGTTTTGGATCCGGGTCCGGCCGCAGCCATGGTCAAGGTAGCAACGAGATCCGGTCGAGCGATGGCCATGGCCTGCACGATTTGTCCGCCGAGCGCGAAGCCGACCGCATGGCAACGCGGGATTTTGAGGTACTCCAACAATGCGACGGCATCCTCGGCAAATTGGCTCACGCTATACCCGCTTGTCGGTTTGCCGCTTTGTCCGGTGCCGCGGCAATCAAAAATGATCGTCCGATAACGCTTCGACAGGGCCGGCACGACGCCAACTTTCCAGGTATCGCTCGGCCACCAGGAGGGCGGCACCAACAAAACCGGTTCGCCGTTTCCCTCTGTCTCGTAATAGAGTTCCACGTCATTCAGCAATGCAGTCGGCATTCTCCGCTCCTATTTTCCTTCGCGATTGTCCCTTGATCCGGCTAAATTATGTTTTTCGTCCGTAAGGTTTCGATGTGCGCGGCGTCATATCCCAGCGTCCGCAACGTTTCTTCGTTGTGTTCGCCGAGCTTCGGCGGTCGCAGCCAAATGTCGGCCGGCGTTTCGCTCAGATTGACACCGTTTCGGACCAGCTGAAATGTGCCGAACTCCGGATCGTCGACCCTGACGAGACGATCGAGATATTTGACCTGGGGATCCTCGAACACCTCGGCGAAATTGTTGATGGGCGCGCACGGCACGTCTTTTTCTTCCAGTGCGCTCAGCCAGTGCTGCCGCGGTGCGCTCTGAACCGCCTTGGACAATATTTCGTGAACCATATCGTAGTTTTTGCTTCGCGCATGGCGGTCTTTAGTGCGCGGATCGGTTTGTAGATCAAGCCGGCCGATGACTTCAGTGACGCCGATCCAAAATTTCGCCGGATGGGATAAATGAATGACGAAAGGTTTGCCGTCGCCGGCGACCAATGCATACACTCCCGCGGTTTTGAGCCGGCTGCTTTTTTTTGGAATCTCGCCACTAAAAAGATACTGGGTCATGCTGAAACCGATGAAGCTGATCGTCGCTTCCAAGAGTGATGTTTCGACTTTCTGCCCTTTCCCGGTCCGTTCACGCGCGGCGATCGCAGCCAGCACGCCGTAGGCACCGTACATCCCGCCGAGGTGATCGGAAAACGACGCTCCAGGTCCTTCCGGTTTATCCAGATCAGTGAGTACGCTCAAAAGCCCGCTCAACGCTTGCCCGAGCGTGTCGTAACCCGGTTTTTTGCGATACGGCCCGTGCTGCCCGAATGCTGAGATCGAGCAGTAGATAATTTGCGGATTTATTTTCTTGACATCCTCGTAGCCGATGCCCAAACGATCGACGACACCGGGTCGAAGGTTCTCGACGATCACATCGGCCCCTTCGGCTAGGCGCAAAAAAATTTCTCTTCCCTCCGGCTGTTTGATATCGAGAGTGACGCTCTTTTTGTTGCGGTTCATACCGCAAAAGCTCGGGCTGTAATCCTTGGGCTCTTTGTCCCAGGTGCGAAAGGGATCTCCTCCGCCGGGAGTTTCGATCTTGTAAACTTCGGCACCGAGATCCGCGAGCAACATCGTCGCAAACGGACCGGCGATATAATTGGTGATATCAAGAACTTTGATTCCATCGAGCGCTCCGGGCATGGATTCCTCCTGATGTTCCGGACTATAGGGAGCGTCACCTACGGCTGTCAACTAAACCGCGCGTGTTGGTTTCGTTTTATTATGCTTTGATGCGCCTGGCTGGATGAACAACTCAATGGCAATGGTCCCGTCGGCTTACCGTGGAACAGTTTGTTGGCGTTTCTTCGCATTCTCACTAATCCTCGAATCTTTCAAAAACCTGAGGCCATGACCGAAGCTTGGAAACAGGTTGAGGAGTGGCTTGACTGCGAGCCTACCTGGACCTACTTGGCTCGCTCTTGGCCGGTTCAGCATTGCAGGCGAATCTGGTCCCGGACGCTCACCTTGCAGCGCTGGCCATCGAGCACGGATTGATACTCTGCTCGACTGACGGCGATTTCGGGCGCTTTCGAAATCTGCGCTGGCAAAATCCGCTTTCGACTTGATCGAGCATCCAATGCTTAAAGCTCGGAGCGGCCGGCGTGTTTAGTGAAAGCTCACTTGCGCGTGGCGCGCCCCACGGACAATTTGACCGATATCGTGCAATTTTACGGACGGACTCGGCTTTGAAGTGTTGTACGATTTCAACGACCATCGATGGTGTAATGCTCGGTCACCCGGCAAGGTAGTAGTACACGGAAACAAGAAATTTATTTGTAGTTAAGCGAGGGGAGCGATTACAGTGGTTCTATACTAGCCGGAGTGTAGCGTGTCATTCGACCCACAGCCTTTTCTTATTGGAGATCTCCTCGAGCTACGACCCCTACGGGCGCGCGATTTCCAGGCGCTGTTCCGGGTCGCCGCGG
>DATIEH010000296.1:0-2995 GCA_035455905.1 Binatia bacterium
AGTCCTAATGCCACGCCTCCGACGTCGCTTTTGTGCGTAATGTCGGGCGATTCAATTTTCAGCACTACCGGAAAACCGACGCGCTCGGCGGCGCGCGCCGCCTCTTCCGCAGACCGGACAAAAACAGTGGGAGCGGTTGGAATGCCGAATTGCTGAAAGAGCTGAAACGCGGCTTCGGCAGGCATGATTCCGCTGCTAAGTTTTTTATCGAGTCGCTCGATCGTCGGAGTGGTAGTTCGTTGACTGCTGTTTTTTTTGAACGCGTAGTATTCGGCTAGTTTTTGAATCGTGGACGTGGCGCACTCGGCGCCCTCCATAAGCGGCACGCCGGCTGCTCTCAACGGCAAAAGAATTTCCGCATCCACCGGGCCACCGACAACGGAGCTGAAACAGGTGATCGGCTTTGTGCTCGAGCCGGCGGCTTTTTCTATAGCCGCGGCAAAGCGGTTGCCACTTTTGAGCTCTTTTGGGCGGGGATCGTTAGCCTCGAGATTGATTGTGACGACATCGATATTGGAGTCGTCGATCAGTGCCTGGAGCAGCCGCGGAAAAATATTGGGATCGTCGTACATGGCGCCGGTGCCGTCGAGCGGATTGTTCATGTTGCCGAAATCGGCGACGGCTTCCTGGAGTTGCGATTTCGTTGTTTCGGTAAGTTCGGGAACCTCCAGACCGACGTTCGCCGCCGCGTCGGAGACCAGCGTGCACTCGCCACCGGAACCGCTTAGCACGCCGATGCGCCTGCCGCCGCGATAGAGATTTAGAAATCCTTCGCAGGAAAAGACGCTCACGGCGTCAATCAACTCGTTCAAACTGCACACCGAGACGATGCCGCCCTGACGAAATGCGGCATCGACGACTTCCGCTGCGCCGGCAAGAGAACCGGAGTGCGTCGCGGCAGCGCGTTTGGAAACTTCCGACCGGCCGCCCTTCAAAATGATTAAAGGCTTTTGGTGTTCGACGGCTTTGCGGCCGACGGCAAGCAATCTTTCCGGCTGTTTGAATCCCTCGACAAAGGCCGCAATGACCCGGGTATTTTCGTCTTCGACGAAATAATTAAAGTATTCCTCGAAGGTGGCACCGGATTGATTGCCGCACGAGACGATATAACTGAGACCCACGTGGCGATTGAGCATCAACGCGTTGGCGATGGTCGTGCTCAGGCCGCCACTTTGGGAAACCAGAGCCACGGGTCCGGCAAGAAAGCCGGGCGGAATGCTGGACGCGAATAGTGGCGCCTTGCCGAAGACATTGAGCACGCCGTAACAGTTCGGCCCGCAGATAAGAAATCCTCGCTCGCGCGACAGCGCTTCGAGGCGCATCTGGCGACTTTTGCCCTCAGCCCCGGTCTCGGCGAATCCGGCGGCAAATACCACGGCAGCGCGTACACCGGCGTCTGCGGCGGATTCCAGCAAGTCGGGTACAGAGCGATTGGGCACCGCCAAGACCACGCAGTCTACGGGTTCGGGAATCGCTGCCAGATCGGGATAGCAGGGGCAATCCATGACTTCGCGATATTTCGGATTGATCGCGACGATTCGGCCTGGATAACCGAAGTTTTTCAAGTTTCGGATCACCCGGTTTCCGCGCGGCTCTCGGTTCGGTATCGTGTCCGTGCGTTGCGATGCACCGACGATCGCAACCGAGCGTGGGTTCATGAGCGGCGTCAGGTCCCGCCATGTCTGGTTTGAATCGATAGTCACTTCTTACTCTTGCCTCTGGGCTCGCAGGCTCAGCGCTTTTTTGATCGCGGTCCAAACGGCTCGGGCTGAAACGGGCCGTCGCGCAGTTGAAGATAAGCTTTAGTTCCTTGTGTTGCGCGCGCCTCGTCAAGGGGACGGCGAAATTTTTCGTTCAGCATCATATGCGCGGGAATCGATAACGTTTCATCCATGCGCAGCGCGTCGCGCAATCCCATCATTTGCAGTCCCATGGTCGAGATTTGCAGGTTGATTTTGACGGTCTCGGGCGGCACGTGCGCGATGCGTTCGACGATCTTGAAGCATTCTTCCAATAGTTCATCGACGGGAACAACTTTGTTGATCAAGCCGATGCGCAGCGCCTCGTGAGCATCGACGTGATCGCCCACCAAGCCGTAGCGGAGCGCGTTTTTGAATCCGGCGAGCAGGGTCCACATGAATGTCGTATTCGAGCCGTGGCGCACTTCGGGCTGGGCGAATACCGCATCCTCTGCGGCAATCGTGATGTGGGTATAGAGCGCCAACCAACAGCCGCCGCCCATCGCCCAGCCGCGGACGGCACCGATGACCGGCTTGGACAGCTCAAAAATGCGGATCAGCTTGACATCATCGGCGCTCCAATAATTCATTAGATCGGCGGCGCTCATGCCGCTCTGAATTCCATACGGCCATTGAATATCGCGGCGGCGACCGCTGGTGGTTGCCTGATCGAAACCGGAGCTGAAGGCCCGGCCCGCGCCGGTGATGACGACGGCGCGAATTTCCGGATCGGCTTCGGCCTCGTCCAGAGCGTGGTGCAATTCCTTCAACATGGGCCGCGTGATCGCGTTCAGCGCCTCGGGCCGGTTGAGAGTAATCAAAACGCCGCCGCGTTGCTTCTCGTAGAGAATTTCTTTGTAGTCAGGCATCAGAACTCCTTAGCGTTCAAAACGTTAAAGCGGTTCAAATAGTTCAAATCGTCGGGCATTTCGTTTTAACGGATTGAACTGTTCTAACATTTTGAACAGTTTAACGTCCCAATTGTCTTACCGGTATTCCGTATCGTACAGCTGCTTGATAAAGCCGCTTGTCTCTATTTCTCTGACGATACTGTCGTCGACGAACAGCTTGGCGTCAGCCCCTTTGGCTTTAGGCTCTTCAGCAGCGACGAACTCGAGCGAAGTTTCAATGGCCTTCGGTGTGGCATAGGGCACTTGATTGTAATATTTCGTTGCCAGAAGATTGTACGAGGCCTCGAGATAGCGGATGTTTTTCTCCTGGGAAGACTGAATGCGCAATTTTTTTTGTAAGACATC
>DATIEH010000297.1:0-6573 GCA_035455905.1 Binatia bacterium
ACCAGCGAGCTGATTGTCGCGGCGGCGCGGACCAATGCTGCGCTATTATCGGCGCTGCATCATGCGCAAATTCAGGAACAGGAGCGGGCGACCCATGGTTGGCAAATGGAGTGGCTGACGCTGCCGCAGATGATGCTGCTCACGAGTGGAGCGCTCAAGCACGCGCGCTATCTTGCCAGCCATTTGCAAGCGGACGGTAAAACGATGAGAGCGAACATCGCGCGGGGCAACGACCTTATTCTCGCGGAGGCGGCGGTATTTGCGCTCGCCCAGGTAATGCCCAAATCAAAAGCGGAAGAGCTGGTAAAGAAAGCCTGTGGCGTCGCGGTGAGTGAGGGCAAATCGCTGGTTCTCGTAGTACAGGAGCTATCTGCAGGGGAGATCGTTGCCGGCTCAATCGATTGGCAGGCTCTCGCCCAGCCCGAAAACTACCTGGGTGCGTCGAACGAAATTCTCGATCGAGTTCTGAACGCGGCTTACAGCCGTGTTGCTCCAAACGAGCCGGGTCGAATATATGAATGACAGCACAACGGATAAGATGGTTTCCATGCGCGAAGCCGTCGCCCAATATGTAAGCGATGGCAGCTCGGTGGCCATTGAAGGCTTTACCGGGTTCATTTGTTTTGCGGCCGGCCATGAAATCATTCGCCAACGGCGCCGTGACCTCACGCTGATCCGCATGACGCCGGATCTGATCTACGATCAAATGATCGCCGCAGGGACGGCGAGGAAACTAATATTCAGCTACATGGGTAATCCCGGCGTAGGATCGCTCTACTGCATTCGGCGCGCGGTGGAAAAAAACATTCCCTTGCCGCTGGAGCTGGAGGAATACTCGCATTATGGCTTGGTGGGCCGTTATGCAGCGGGCGCCGCGCGCATGCCATTTTTTGCGCTCCGCAGTTACATCGGTTCCGATATGTTAAAGGCCAATCCGCTGATCAAGCTGATCGACGATCCTTACGGCACGGGGAAAATTGCGGTTGTCCCGCCGCTGAGCCCGGACGTCGCGATTCTCCATGCGCAGCGCGCGGACCGCCGCGGCAACACTCAGATCTGGGGCCTGGTCGGTATGCAGAAAGAAGTGGCGTTCGCCTCCAAGCATGTGATCGTTGTGGTCGAAGAAATCGTCGACGAGCCGATCATCCGCGCCGATCCGAACCGCACGCTGATCCCAGGATTGATCGTCGATGCCGTGGTGCACGAACCCTATGGCGCGCATCCCTCGTATGTTCAGGGTTACTACGATCGTGACAATGAATCTTATCTCACCTGGGACAAGCTTTCGCAGGACCATACGGAAGTTATCGCGTGGCTCGATGAGTGGGTTTACGGTCTCGAGAACTTCGCTGCTTATGTGCGTAAAATTGGCCAGGCTCGTTTTGATAAGCTCAAGCCGGAACCGTACCCGGCCCCGTCGGTCGATTACGGGAGGTATCGATGAGCGAAACCTACTCAGCGTCGGAGATGATGATCGCCGTGGCTGCGCGTATGTTGAAGGGGGCGCGTACGGTCTTTGTCGGAGTCGGTCTGCCCAATATCGCCTGCAACCTGGCGCGAATTACGGTGGCGCCCGATATGGAGATGATTTACGAATCGGGTGTTTACGGCGCGCGCCCGGAGCGCCTGCCGCTTTCGATCGGTGATCCGACATTGGTGAGCGGCGCCGTCTCGGTGGTATCGATGGCAGACTTATTCGGGTTATATCTACAGCGGGGCTTAGTAGAAATTGCGCTCCTCGGCGGCGCGCAGATCGATAAATACGGCAACCTGAATTCGTCCGTGATCGGCGATTACGCCAAACCAAAGACGCGACTGCCCGGCAGCGGCGGCGCCTGTGAAATCGCCACCAACGCGCAACGAACCTTTATGATCATGCGGCTCAAGCGCCGCGCATTCGTTGAAAAATTAGATTTCATAACGAGCCCCGGCCATCTGAGCGGCGGCGACAGCCGCTCTCGCCTAGGTTTGCCCGGCAAGGGACCAGAGATCGTTATCACGGATCGGGCGATTTTGAATTTCGACAACGCCGACAGGGAGATGCAGCTGAGCGCGCTCTACCCGGGCGTCTCGGAAAAGGATGTGCGAGCTGAAACGGGCTGGGATTTGCGACGAGCTCCGACGATCGAGGAAGTCTCGCCACCTTCGCCAGAAGAGCTCCGCTTGATTCGCGAGGAGCTCGATCCGAGCGGCATGTACCGTTAAGTGACGTCGGTCGAATCAAATCCCGGCCAAACTGTCTAGAAACTTCCTTATTCCCCTCTTTGAAAAAGAGGGGCAACGGAAGATTTCTGAATTGCTCGCCGGCAAATCCCCCTTTTTCAAAGGGGAGGAGATTGAATGCGGGTTTCGCGAACGTATTTTGGACAAGAATGTTTCGATCGCGCTTTTGACGGGGAGATGTGATCGAAATGTTTGTTCAATGGCTTTAGTACCCGCGCATTGAGTAGGCTAATCAAAATAGTTTTGGAGCTGTCGTGTTTTGATCTCTCGGTTCATTTCTGTAGTAAATTCGCGTGCCCTGCGGTACGGCGAACTTTGTCAGCTGATGTTCGTGACACCCATCGTCCAGAATGTGACGAACGTTCCATCCGCGCACGAGAAACGCGTCGGCCAGTAACTGGCGATGACAGCGCCACGGTACCGCTTCGGCGCACATGAGTGCCGCTCGACGCTCTCCAGCGATTATTTCCATTTCCTTCATAATGCGCGCGAACTCCTCTTGGAGCATAAAATCCGCGTAAGCGCGAAACGAGACAACGCGCCAACCCGTGTTCGGCGAATCGGGAGACGCTTTGCGAAAGCCGCCGAGATCGCCGCGCCAGAGATAATCGATGCCTTCCAATTGGAGAGCACCCGCTAAAGCAGCGCGGTTGAAATGGGGCAAACGGCGCGACGCCGGCCAGCGCCGGACATCGATCAAAATCGCAATCGAATGCAGGTGCAGCAGTTCAATGTATGCTTCGAGGCTCCGAGTCGAGTGACCGATCGTATGCAAGGTCTGTGGAGACTGGCATGTTGGATTCAGAGTAGCGCGCATGATTCAAAGCGGGCTGATAGTCAGCATAACTGATGCTATCATCAGGCCATGTGGCATTCTATTCCACTGACGCTATTCTGGTTCGTTTACTTCGGTTCGCTCGGGATTTTTTTTCCGTACTTCAGCCTCTACTTGAGGGAAAACGCTGGCCTTACCGGTACCGAGGTCGGTTTGATCTTGGCGATCTCGCCGCTGGTGGGCATGGTCGCGCAGCCGTTCTGGGGGCAACTGGCCGACCGTACGGGCAAGCGCGGCCGCTTGCTCGCGCTTCTGACCCTCGCGACAGCGGCAGGCTACTATGGTGTTTGGATCGCGAGCGGCTTTTGGGCGATTGTTATTGCGACGGCAGCTTTAGCGTTGGTTGGCACCGCAGTGTTTCCGATGATGATGTCGGTGAGTCTGGCATTACTTCGGAACGAGGGGCAGCACGCCTTCGGTCGGGTGCGTGTCTGGGGCACGATCGGTTACTTCGTTCTGGTGCTAATTTTTCCGTCGCTCCTTTCAAGGGTGCGAGTGCCAAGTGAAATCAACCTCGCCAAAATTTCGCAGCCCGCACTCGGCCTGATGTTTCCGCTAACTGCAACTTTAGTGTTTATCGCGGGATTGATTGCTTTTTTTCTACCCAGGGCTGGCGTCGTGGCGCTGCGCGCGGCACGTGATGATTGGCGCGAGCTCATGCACAATCGTGTGTTCATACGATTTTTACTTTTCGCTCTCCTGGCAAATTTTCTAATGAATGGGCCGATGTGGTTGTTCCCGCTGTTTGTCCGTTCCCGCGGCGGTGATGTCGCGACGATCCGCAATATGTGGATCATTATGTTGCTCTTTGAGATTCCGCTCGTGCTCTCGACGGGCAGCGGTTTGAAACGGCTGGGTGCGCGCGGTTTACTGGGCGTCGGACTGGTGGTTGGCGGCTTGCGGTGGTTTTTGTCGGCCCTTAGCTCTGACGGTGCGCTGCTGTTCGCGGTACAGGCGCTTCACGGCGTGACCGTAGTGGGTTTAAATTTGGGAAGCCCGCTCTATCTCGATGTCGTTGCGCCCGAAAAACTTCGATCCACGGCACAAAGCATTCTTTCAATGGTCGCGGCGGGGATTGCAGCGATTGCGTCCAACGCTTCGGCAGGTTGGCTTCTCGATCACGGCGGAGTCAATCTGCTTTATTTTCTTTGCGGCGCCGGTGCGATCGTCCTGGGTGCTTCGACGTGGTGGATTTTGCCGAGAGCGCAGGGCTCGACACGTAACGCCGAAGATATGGCATTGACAAATGATGCCCTGGCCTAGCGAAGAAGGTGAGCGGCGTTAAACACGGTCGAAAATCCGACCTCGGATTGTTCGATCAAAAAAACACGATTTGGCGAGTCAACCGGGAGATGATTCTCCTGGCGGCAGGCGGTCGCGCCCTGCTGATGCAAGTCGCGCATCCTAAAGTTGCGGCCGGTGTAGCCCACCACAGTGATTTCCAAAAAGATCCCTTTGCGCGCTTGCATCGGACCATGGCTGCCATGTGGTCCATCGTCTTCGATCCAGAATCGCAAGCCCGCGCGGCACTGGAAGGGATTGAGAAAGTGCACGCCAGAGTTCGGGGCGAGGTTGATCCGGACGAAGGATCCTTGGCCGGCGTATCCTATGACGCTAATGATCAACAGTTGCTTTTATGGGTTCATGCGACGCTGATTGATTCAGCGATGGTTGGGTATGAGCAGTTTGTCGCACGGATGAGCAAGACGGAAAAAAGCGCTTACTACGACGATGCCAAAAAATTGGCCGGCTTGTTTGGCATTGACGAAAAAATAATCCCGAGCACTCTGGACGACTTTGAAGCATACCTGCATCGAATGATAGCTGGAGATGAAATCACGATCGGTCCAACTGCACGAAGACTTGGCCGGGATATTCTTTATGCGCGACCGTGGATCTTGAGACTGGCTGGTCCGCTGTTTCGTCTAGTGACGACAGGGTTATTGCCTGCAAAGCTTCGGAAAGGCTACGGTCTCAAATGGAGCGCTCGGAGAGAAAAGCTTCTCGGCGGGTTTTCACGAATGGTTCGATTTCTTCTTCCTCTGATACCTGCGGTGATACGAATTGTCCCGAACGCCCGGGCGGCTGAAAAACTGCGAGGTGATCCTCGCTAACATTCAAACAAGTTTCAGATTTCAGATGGCGGAATTCCATTCGACAAATCACGGGCACGATAGCCTGTTCACCTGAGACCAGTCTGGCAATCCCGTGTCTTCTGGAACGCCGAGCATGAGGTTCAAATTTTGAATCGCCACGCCGGCCGCGCCCTTGCCGAGATTATCCAGCCGCGCCATGAGCAATACGTGACCCGATTGGTGCGGCAAAACCCTAAGCGAGATTCGGTTTGTGTCGTTAAGGGTTTGCGGATCGAAGCTAAACTCGTCAGCTTCGCTGGCGTCGCTCAGCGCTTCCACCTCGACGTATCTTTCGCTTTGGTAACGGGCCGATAGGATCTCCCACATCGCTTTCGCCGTGCCGGCCTTGAGCCGTGCCTTGGCCGGAATCATGATCTCGACCCGCATGCCGCACCGAAACGGGCCAACATTGGGCAAAAAATAGGGCTCGACGGTGAGCGCGCCGTAGCGCATCATCTCCGGGATGTGCTTGTGAAATTTGGTGATACTGTACGGCGCTTCGTAGGGCAGTTTTTTCAAGCCGTGCTTGGGATCTTCCCAACGTTCGATGAGCGCGCGGCCGCCACCGGAGTAACCCGAGAGAGCATGGATCGAAAGCGGGGTCTCGGGGCTGAGCAAGCCGGCATCGATCAACGGCCGGACGAGCAAAATGACCGCCGAGGAGTAACAGCCGGGATTCGCAACCCATTGAGCGTTGGCGATCTGCTCACGCTGACCCGGAGCGAGCTCCGGCAAGCCATACACCCAGGCATCGCTCACCCGATGCGCGGTACTCGCGTCGAGAATTCGCACCGGGGAATCAGCCAGCCAGTTTGCCGCTTCTCGGGCTGCGTCGTCGGGCAGACAAAGGACCACCAGAGCGGCATCGCGTAACGCTTTTTTTCTCGCGTCGGCATCCTTGCGCAGCTCTTCCGGAAGAATCAAGACGTCGAGATCGTCGCGGTCTTTCAACCAATCCCGGATTCTCAACGCGGTAGTGCCCGCTTGTCCGTCGATGTAAATTTTGGATTTCATCAGAATCACTCTGATTCAGCCGATCAAAGCGAATTCTACGCCCATTTTAACGGTATCGCAAAACACATCGAAAAGATCTCTTGATCTTGCGAGATGACAAACCGGCGACGATAAGGTTACACCCATTGCGTCAGGAAGCGAGGAATCTTTCTTCATCCGGCATCCGTGGAAAACCAAGCAGAGCCGCTATTAATGTTGACTTGAAACGATATGACGACGTGACATATATCGAAGCGTAATTGGACGATATGCTGTCGCTCTGATACAAGGTCTCGTTATCGATAAAAAGGGAGAATCAAAATGACCCATGTCGTTAGAACCATCGTGTTGTTGATCATCGGCTTTGTCACTGTCGGCTCAACGCAG
>DATIEH010000298.1:0-2535 GCA_035455905.1 Binatia bacterium
CGCCCGGCCCCGCCGCCGGTAATCGCGGTGGCCCTGGCCACGTAAGCGTCCAACTCTCCCGTGACGAGGTTGCGCACGATCGCGCCGTAGCAGCGACTACCATCGTGAATCAAAGCGATCGCCTCCGCGCGCTCATGCACGGGAATTTGATGGGCAATCGCCTGATCACTCATGGTCGTGAGCATGGCATGGCCGGTGCCGTCGGACACATAACAGGTGCGCCATTTATTGGTACCGCCGAAGGCGCGCTGCGCGATCAGGCCGTGGGCTTCGTCACGCTCGGTGATCGTGACCTTCTGCCCGTTGATAATGACGTCGCGGTCGCCCCTGGTTACCCGGCTCCAGGGCAGCCCCCAGGCCGCCAGCTCGCGCACCGCTTTGGGCGCGGTGTTGACGAACAGCCGCACGACGTCTTGATCGGCGCCCCAGTCGCTGCCGCGGACTGTGTCTTCGAAGTGCACGTCTTCATTATCGCCTTCGCCTTTGATGACGTTGCCGAGACTTGCCTGCATACCACCCTGCGCTGCGGCGGAGTGGGACCGTTTGGGCGGCACTAGTGAGAGAATAATCACATCATGGCCGCGCCGTTTCGCGCCGATGCCTATGCGCAAACCGGCAAGCCCGCCGCCGATCACTAGAACATCGGTGTAGATTATCTTCATGGCTTAACCCTTTTTGTCAGGATCAGTCTAAACAAATCCGAAATCCGAATATCGAAATCCGAAACAAACCACAGACAAAAAATCCCAAAGTCGGAAAATCCAAAACACCGGAATGAAGGTTGTTTTGACTTTGGCTATTTTTGTCATTTGAAATTGTTTCGAATTTCGGATTTCGTGCTTCGAATTTTTTCCTCTTCGCCTAGTGTTGCTCACCCGGCGCGGCCCAAGACGGAACGTAGCGCTCGCCAACCCGATCGCGGTGCTCGTGGCCGATCTTCATGTAAGCCGCTAGCGTCGTGAGTCCGAGGACTAAGAAGAAAACCGTAATTCCCCATTTGACTCGTTTCAGCACTTGACGCGTGCGGTTGGGATCCTCGCCTTCGAACCAACCCCATTTCACCGCCAACCGGTACAGGCCGATGCCGCCATGCAACTCCACATTGAATAGCAAAACCAGATAAAGCGGCCACCAGTTGCCGCTCCATACTCGATCCGCCGACTCATACGGGCCGATATCCCCGGGGTGTGCGAGCATCTGATAAAGATGGACGGAAGCCAGAAAGAAAAGCGCGAAACCGGTCACCGCCTGAAACCACCAAAGCGTCGTATCCTCGTGGCGCAGCATTTTTCGATGGCCCGCGAAACTTCTATACTCCTGGAAGTTGGCCGGGAATTTGCGCATGGCGAGCAGTCCGTGGAGAACGAACATGGTAGCCACCAAGGCGACAATCGCCCCGACGAGAATCGGATATCTCTTGCCGAAGAAAAATTGTCCCTCGAACATCCGCGTCACCCACCACATGGCATCGTTGCTAATCAAGATCGTCGAAACGAAAGCCATATGTCCCCACATGAAGAGACCGAGGAACAATCCGCTCGCGCTCTGCACCAAGTCCAGCCTTGCGGGCCAGTGACTTTTTCGCGTTTTCTGATCCAATCCGACGCCGGCAATAACATCGAGTTCGGCTTGGTTATTCATTGGCACTGCTCCTGTTCTCGCGCGCGTTGACAAATCCGCGCGAATGGTTCGAGCCACTTCTCGAAGCTTTCACCTACAAATGTCTACCGACAATTTGATATTAGGGATATTGGACTTTGGTCCAATAGGGGGAAACGTACATCAGAGATGTGGGACACCGGTGCGCACGGCGACATCGAGGAATACGCCGAAGAGCGCGAGCACCTGCGCCGACTAGCTCACGAACATATAATGCATGAGTACATAGAGCACCAGCAAAACAAGGTAGGCGATCGGCCAGGCTACGCCGCCGAGGAGCGCGGTCAGCTTCCCGCCGACATAACCCATGAAACCGAGCTCATTCAATTGGCCGCTCAACGCGAAAAGCACCGCGAGCCAGAAGAAAGTGACCAGGGTATTGCCCTGGAGATTGATGTCCTCGAGCGTCAGAACGTTGGTTGCGAGGAGCATACCGAGGCCAGCGAAGGCCACCGCAGGAAGCCTCAGGCGCAGGGTGTCCGCCATCACCCATCCAGTCACCATGACTGCAAAAGTTACCGCGACGATCCACTCATCGCGCGTTAGCCGCCCCATGCTGCTGAGTTCTTTGCGCGCCATCGCGGGCGCATCGGGCGTATCCGTCACGCCCGGCGGAAACAGCCGGGAACTATCACTGGCAGCAGAAGAATGATCGCCAGCGCCGGAACCGATGCGGCAAGCAACCACTTGCCGAAGGAGATCTTCACACCGGATTGCGCCGCCAGCGACACGCCGATGGGATTGGCGGAGGTGGCAGTGAGCCATAGAGCCGACGAGACACTCAGGCTCGCCATTCCGCAGAACATGAGATAACCGCCCATGCGGCGACTCTCTGCATCTTCCGGCCTTGAACCGGCGCTTTGCGCTAGCGAAAGA
>DATIEH010000299.1:0-5227 GCA_035455905.1 Binatia bacterium
TTGAACATGGGCGAGCAGCAGGAGCACGATGCGTATATCTGCGAGATTCCCGCCGGCAAGCACACTGAGCCGCAGCATCACATGTTCGAGACGATCATTTATATTCACAAAGGCCGCGGTGCGACGACCGTTTGGTTCGAAGGCGATGTCAAGCAAACGTTCGAGTGGAGCGCCGGGGCCATATTCGCGGTACCGCTCAACGTTTCCTATCAGCATTTCAACGCATCCAATGAGCCGGTACGGTTTCTTGCCGGGACCAATGCGCCGCACGTGCTCAATCTGTTTCACAACGAAGAGTTCATTTTTCGCAATCCATTTCAGTTTCGCGATCGCTTCCGTCCCGATCGGGAGTTTTTCAATGAAAACAAAAAATTGACGACTCGCTCATGGGAAAGCAATCTCGTGCCGGATGTGAACGCGTTTGCCTTGGACGATTACCCGATGAAAGGCAAAGGCGTGAAGATCATGCGCTTCGGACTTGCGGGCACCACCTACGGCTGCCATGTTCAAGAATTTCCGGCGGGCAGCCGCAGTACGTTTCACCGCCACGGGCCCGGCGCAATCGTTTGCGTTACCCAGGGCGAAGGCTTCGCCATGGTCTGGCGGGAAGGCGAGGAGCGCACGCGCTTCGCGATCAAGCCCGGATCGATCTATTCACCGGGGGATCTTATGTACCACGGTCACTTTAACACCGGTCACGGCGTGCTACGTCATTTCGCGATGCGCGGGCGCAGTCCCAAATATAGCCAGGATCGCTTCCGAACGAAGTTGCACGAGATGATTCCGTTCGACGAGGAGCCGCCGGAGATTCACCGGCTGTTTTTAGAGGAGTTGAAGCGCAAGGGCGTGAAGTCGGAGATTTCGGTCGTTGAAGAATAGAAGAACTTAACCGCGAACGGCGCAAAATCGGAAGGGTCCGACTCACCCTGAAGGACGAAGAGCACAAAGTGAGAGAAATTTTGTTTCGGAACCTCGCGGCCTCGCGTCTTCGTGGTGAACAAGAAATCTCGGGAGATCGTATGACTGAACTCGCTTACACGGATTTTCGCAGCTTCGTCGAGGAAGCTAAGAGGATCAGCGATTATCGAATCATCGAAGGCGCGGATTGGGACGCGGAGATTGGCGCGCTCGTGGAATCGACTGCCGAATTGGTGCCACAGCCGCCGATGCTGATCTTCGATAAAGTGAAAGGCTATCCCGCCGGTTACAGGGTTTGCAGTTTGCCCTATGCTGCATACCGTCGCGTCGCGTTAGCGCTGGGATTGCCGACGGACAAGCCGAAGCTCGAGATCCTGCGCCTAGCGGCGCGTAAAGTGAAGAGCGCCGAGCCGATCGCGCCGAAGGAAGTAAGTACAGCGCCGCTGTTCGAAAATAAACTCAAGGGCACCGATGTCAATCTGCTCAAATTTCCCGCGTTGCGTTTTCATGAGAACGACGGCGGTCGCTATTTTGGTCCCGGCGGCGGGCTGATCAATCGCGATCCGGATTCCGGTTATGTGAACACCGGCACGTATCGGATGCAGCTTCACGACCCAAACACCCTCGGTCTGTGGATGAGCCCCGGGCAAAACGGCCGGCAGATTTGCGCAAAATACTGGCAACAGGGAAAAAGCTGTCCGGTGGTGGCGAGTTACGGCCAGCATCCGCTCGTGTTCATGCCGTCCTACACGAAATTTCCGTACGGCCGGTCCGAGATGGAAATCTCCGGCGGCTTGATCGGCAAGCCGTTGGAGGTTTTACGTGGGCCGATTACCGGGCTGCCGATTCCAGCGTCATCGGAAATTGCAATCGAGGGTGAAATTCCCCCGCCCTCAGAAGAAGCGCGCCCCGAAGGTCCCTTCGGTGAATGGCCGGGCTATTATTCTGGCGGCACCACCGGCACCGGAGAGAACCAGCCGATCATTCGGGTGAAGGCGATCTATCATCGCGACGATCCAATCCTCGAAGATGAAGCGCCGCTTTGGCCAGGCGCCGTGAAAATGGATCTGCACATTTCGGCGGGTGTGCTGTGGGATCAACTGGAGAGCTCCGGCATTCAGGACATCGTTGGAGTCTATAATCATACATCCTACTTAACCGTGGTTGCGATCCGGCAAAAATATGCCGGCCATGCGAAGCAGGCGGGCACGGCGGCGCTCAGTTGTGCCGCCGCCAATCGCAACGGCCGGTACGTCGTGGTCGTCGATGAAGACATCGACCCGACGAATATCAAGGAAGTGCTCTGGGCGATGATGACACGCGTCGACCCGCCGACGAACATCGATATTATCGACGGTTGTTGGTCGACACCGCTCGATCCGCGCATGCCGCCGGAGAAACGCGACAACAAAGATCATACCAATGGACGAGCGATTTTTTATGCCGTACGGCCGTTCGCCTGGAAAGAAAAATTTCCAAAAGTGAGTCGGTCGAGCCGTGAGCTGAGAGAAAAGACCATCGCGAAATTCAAGAACGTGATTCCGTTCCCGGGGCTGTGAGAATGCAAAAACGCAAGCTGCTGCTCCCTCTCGCTTGGGGAGAAGGTTAGGATGAGGGCTCCTTGATTGACCCTCGCCCTCTCCACCTCGTGGGCGAGCGAAATTAGATGCCGTTCGGAGAATTGCCGTATGATGCCCAAAGAGGAAAATGAGCTTCTCACCAAAACCGGTCGCGGCACGCCGGCCGGCGAGCTGATTCGTCGGTACTGGCAGCCGGTAGCGCTCGCGGAGGAGCTGCCCGCCGCCGGCGCGCCTCTAGCCGTCCGAATTTTAGGCGAAGATCTGGTTTTGTTCCGCGACGATCAGGAGCGAATTGGGTTATTGGGGATTCATTGCGCGCATCGCGGCACGGATCTCAGTTACGGGCGGATCGAAGACGGCGGATTGCGCTGTCTCTATCACGGCTGGCTTTACGACATTCATGGAAGATGCCTCGAACAACCGGGCGAGCCGGGCGGCGGCGAGCAGCGCGACCAAATTCGCCAACGCGCCTATCCGTGTATCGAGCAAGGCGGCGCAATCTTCACGTACATGGGAGCGGGAGAACCGCCGTTACTGCCGAATTACGATTTCCTCAACGCCTCTCCCGATCATCTTTACATCTCGAAAATCCATCATGACTGCAATTATCAGCAGGCCAACGAAGGCAACATCGATCCGGTGCATTTGTCGTATCTGCACCGTTTTCTGGAAAATCGCAACGAGCCTTACCGAGGCGTGCGCGGCGTGGAGGAGTCTCATTACAATCTTGTGGCACGAAACTCGACGCCCAGTATCGACGTCGAGCTGACCGACTTCGGCGTGCGCATCTACACGGCGCGAAAACTCGAAGCCGATAAGTGTTATCTACGTGTCTCTTATTTCATTCTCCCCAACCTGAGTGCATTTCCGGGGCAAACCGGCGGCGATGGTTATTCAGTCAATTGGCACGTACCCATCGACGATACGCATCACTGGAAGTATACATTCGTTTACAGCGCCGGCGCGCCGCTGAAAAAGGATGTGGTCAGTCGAGAGCGCTCCGAGTTGAATGCCAATTATCGACTGGCGCGCAATGAATCGAATCGTTTTCTGCAGGACCGCGCAGCGATGAAAACCAAGACCTATGCGGGCATGGGTTCCGGTTTTCAAGCCCATGATGCCTTCGCGACCGCGAGCCAGGGGGCAGTCCAGGATCGCAGCGACGAACACCTGGTTTCCTCCGATAAAGCCATCGTCGCCGCCCGCAAGCTGCTGGAAAAGGCCATTCACGATGTGCGCGCAGGGCGCGAGCCGCCGCACGTCGTGCGGTTGGCGGCGCAAAACCGATTTCCGCACCTGCTGGTGCTTTCTGACATGATCCCGACAGGCGATTGGAAGGGGTACACAAAAAATCTCGAAGCGGAAGCGAGGGCGCGAATCTGAGTAAGCCTCTTCGTCTCGGCATTGCCGGGCTCGGCGTGGCGAGCACGCAGATCCTGCCACCGCTTTCGGCGCTGTCCTATATCAAAATCACAGCGGCTGCGGATACGCGTCCTGACGCTCTGGAAAAATTCGGTGCTGTTTACCACGGCGAAACATACACGAGCGTTCAAGCCATGTGCGAGCAGGCAGGTATTGACGCAGTTTACGTCGCCACACCCAATCCCTTGCATGCCGAGCACGCGATCACCGCGGCGCGCAGCGGAAAACACATCATTGTCGAAAAACCCATGGCGATGTCCCTGGTGGAATGCGACGCCATGAACGAGGCCGCGGAAAAAAATGGCGTGAAGCTTCTCTGCGGCCATACTCACAGCTTCGATCCACCGATTCGTAAGATGCGCGAGATCGTCAAAAGCGGCCGGCTCGGCAAGCTTCGCATGATCAACAGCTGGAACTACAACGAATTTATGTACCGGCCGCGTATGCGCCACGAGCTGGCGATGAGCCGCGGGGTCGTGCTCAATCAAGGGCCGCACCACGTCGACATCGTGCGCCTGATCGGCGGCGGTATGGTGCGGAGCGTTCGCGCCATGACAGGGATCTGGGACAAAGCGCGGGAGTGGGAAGGCAGTTACAGCTGCTACCTTGAATTCGAAGACGGCACGCCCGCGACGCTGATCTATAGCGGTTACGGGTTTTTCGACACCGCGGAATTGTTCGACTGGGTTGGCGAAGGCGGACAGTACCGCGCGCCGGAAACCAATCTCAACGTCAGAAAAAAGCTGCGCGAGGTACGGACGACGGAAGAGGAAGAACAGCTGAAGGAAGGCATGCGCTTCGGCGGACAGCGTGAGGGCGAATACAGCCACGTATGGAGCGGCGAGCGCAAGCAGCCGTTCTTTGGATTCACCGTTGTGAGCTGCGAGAAAGGTGATATCCGCCAGACACCGGACGGTTTAAAGATTTACAGTGAGACGGAACAACAAGAGATTCAATTGCCGGCTGCCAACCGCGGGCGCGAAGCCGAGGTCGAGGAGCTCTACAATGCAGTTGTTCATCAACGCCCGGTGTTCCATGACGGCCGCTGGGGCGCGGCGACGCTCGAAGTCTGCTTGGCGATACTCGAATCGGCGGCGCAGCGCAAGGAGATTTTTCTATCGCATCAGGTGCCGAGCCCCGAGTAGGAATTCGATGTTTTTCCTTTGGAAAGCACCCTTTGTCGCTGGCGAAGTGAACGAACGTCATGCCGGCACAGGCGGGTCCATGCTATAGCTACTTCCATGTTTAATCGAAGACTGGATTTTGGCGTCCGCCGGAATGACGAAAATGCAATTGCGCGTGACGAG
>DATIEH010000300.1:0-7501 GCA_035455905.1 Binatia bacterium
TCATCTTAATGGTTCTGGGCTTTGCCTTGCTCGTAACTCGCGGCGTTCGAATGCCCGTCTGAATCCCGGACGTACTCATCCCTAATCTTCGAAGCACCGGTCCCTGGATACGCAGTTCGTGAGTAGCGCTGCCGTACCGAAGGATACGCGCGCCACGCCGGTTCGGGAATCCGCTCGTGGTGAGAGCCCGTAGAGACGATACCCGCCTTTGTCCGACTCGGGTAGTCCCAAGGATGCCGAGCAACGAAGTCCAGACTCTGACGCGGCGAGGAATCTTTCACTCCCCGCATTTGTGCCAAACCGGCAAGCGATTACGGTGAATCGAAATTCGTCGTTTCATTGTGATATATGAAGTTGTCACGTAGTTTGAAATCCTGAAGCAGAGAGGGGTTTACATGATGCGTCGGGTGTTGGTTCTTTTTATATTCGCCGCAAGCACTCTTCCGATACGGGCATTGGCCCAGGAAAAACCGCTGCAAAAATTCCGTACCGGCGGCGGCTCTGCGTCCGCAGCACAGATGTCAATCTGGTTTGCTAAAGAAGGAAATTTTTATGAGAAAAACGGTCTGAATGTTGAGGTGATCAGTATTCCCGGAAGCTCGCTGGCGATTCAAGCGATGCTTTCCGGCGAACTGCCGATCATCCAGGCGGGCGGCGCCGGACCGATTCAAGCGGCGCTCTCTGGAACGGACACCGTGATCGTCGCAACCATTGCGAAAAAATTCAATTGGTGGATTTTCAGCCAGCCGAGCATCAATCGAATCGAAGATCTACGCGGAAAAATCTTCGGCACGACGCGTTTCGGCACGCAGTCGGATCTCGCGTCGCGCATCGCGCTGCGCCGCGCGGGCATCGATCCGGAGCGCGATATTACGATGGTGCAGACGGGCGGACCGGCGGAAACGATCAGCGCCATGGTGGCGGGTAAAGTCCATGCGGCGGCGGTCACGCCGCCGGCGACTTTACAGGCGCGCAAAGCTAAATTGAAAGATTTGGTCGACCTGTCGAAGCTCGACGTCGAATATCACGTCAACGGCGTGGTGACGACGCGCAAATTTCTGAAGTCCAACGAAGATACCGTGCGCCGTTTTTTGCGCGCCTACATCGAAGGCGCGGTGCGCGGCATGAAAGACAAAGCGTTTGCGATGAAGAGCATGGGCAAATACTTTCGCAGCGATGACCATGAAGTGCTCGAAGAGACCTACGAGATGGTCATCAAGAACGGTTTCAATGTGCCACCCTATCCGGCGGGCATTCAAAGCTTGTTGCTCGAACTCGAAAAAACAGTTCCCAAGGCGAAAACCGCCAAGCCCGAAGAATTCGCCGACAGCCGGCTCGTCAGAGAGCTGGATCAAAGCGGGTTCATCAAGTCACTGCTGGTTGCTCGATGAAAGGAGTTCGCGAATGTCCAATCCTGCAGAAGACGTTTTTCGTGTAACTCTTCTGGGTACCGGCGCGCCACCGCCAAGCATTGAGCGTTTCGGCCCGAGCACACTGGTGGAAGTGGGACGAGAAAAATTTATCTTCGATGCCGGCCGTGGTGCCATGCAGCGGCTGCACCAGTTAGGGATTGCATTCAATGAAATAACGGGTCTTTTCCTGACCCATCATCATTCCGATCACGTGGTCGGCTTTCCGGATCTTTGGCTCACGGGATGGATCGGGCGACCATGGGGCAAGCGGAGTGCGCCGTTACCGGTCTGGGGGCCAGCGGGCACAAGGGAAATGATGGAGCATCTGCCCAAAGCTTTCCAGGTGGATATCCGTGTACGCAGCAAGAGTTATCCGCCTGAGGGCGTGGCGTTGCTTGCGCAGGAGATCAGCGAAGGCAGTGTTCTTGACAAGGACGGCATCACGATCAGCGCGTTCGAGGTCGATCACGGCGGCGAAGATTTACCGGCGTTCGGCTATCGAATCGATTATCGCGGCTGCGCGGCGGTATTGTCTGGAGACACAACCTTCAACGAAAATCTGATCGAGCATGCGCGCGGGGCCGACCTTTTGATCCACGAGGTCACTGCGGTTGCAGGAAGTGCGGCTGAAAACGCAGAGCAGCTAAAACGCATCAGCTCCAACCACACAACGCCGCAGCAGGCCGGCGAAATCTTCGCCCGCGTCGAGCCCAAGCTCGCGGTTTACAATCATTTACTTTTGTTCGGCAATGCCACCGCCAGGGACTTGATCGCGGCGACGCGGCAGAAATATGCGGGTCCACTGGTCGTCGGCGAAGATCTTCTAGGGATCGAGATTGCCGATGAAGTGCACGCGAAGGCATTCGGAACAAGTGATTGAGAATTGCAGAAGGGATCGCATATGAGACGTAAAAAACCACGGTTAGCGGCGGCGGTCGGCTACGCCTTGCTGTTGCTCAACTCTCTCTGTTTCGCGGCAGCTTCTCCAGAGGCGCTCACGGTCGGCTACTCGTCTTTCTCCGGCGCATATCTGCCGCTTTGGATCGCCGTCGAAGAAGGACTGGGAACAAAATACGGCCTCGATCTTAAGGCGATCTACGCCGGGAGAATACGCCCTCAGCAGTTGCTCGCGACCGGCGAAGTGCCCTTTGTCATGGCCACCGGAACCGGCGCGCTGACTTCGCATATTCTCGGCGTCAAGGATCAAGTGATCATCATGACCACGGTCAACAGGGTCAATTCGGCGATTTTCAGCCGTCCCGAAATCAAAAGCACCGAAGAGCTGCGCGGCAAAACCGTAGCGACTGGGCGCCCTGGCGCATTCGGCGACACGATGGTGCGTTACGTGTTGCGCGCAAAGCTGGGGCTGGTGCCGGACCGCGATGTTAAAATGCTGCCCATCGGCGAAGCTCAGTTGGCATTTCCCGCGTTGGAGCGTGGCATCGTGCAGGCGGCTTCGTTGACAATCCCATTCACGCTGATCGCCAAGAAAATGGGCTACCGCGAACTCGTCGACTACGACAAGGCCGGTGTCGTCTACCCCTACAATACGATTACGACGCTGCGGCAAACGCCGAGCAAAAACCCCGATCTGGCGGAACGATTGTTGAAGACGATTATCGAGGCGATTTTTGTCTCCAAGACCGAAAAAGAGAAGAGCTTGGCAGTTCTAAAGAAGTATATGAAAGGCACGCCGGACGAGATTCTGGAAGAAACCTATCAGTACTCAAAAAATGTCGCCGAAGAAGTGCCGACGCCGTCCCTGGAAATCGTCAAAGCCGCCCTGGAAATTCTTTCGTACCAATATCCCCAAGCCAAAGGGACGGATCCGAACGCGATTATCGACACGTCGATTATGAAACGGATCGAGCAGAGCGGGTTTCTGAAAACGATTTACAAGAAATAACATTCTTCCCAAATCGATCTCTTGGCGCTAGATTTTAGGTGACATCCGATTTGTTCTCGGATGTTAGATTACAAGGAGGGATTATGGCGATTAAACTGAATCACACGATTGTGCCGGCAAAGGACAAAGAAGCTGCCGCTAAATTCTTCGCGAAGATATTCGGACTCAACTATCAGGGAACGATAGGGCACTTTGCCCCGGTGCAAGTCAACGATGAGTTGACCTTGGACTTCGACAATGCCGATTCGTTCGACGTCCATCATTATGCCTTCCATGTCAGCGACGATGAATTCGACGCAATCTTCAAGCGCGTGCAGGATGCGGGCATCGAATGGGGCAGCGATCCATGGAGCCCGAGCAATCGTCAGTTGAATTCCCGTAAAGGCGGCCGCGGCGTATATTTTCGCGATCTCGACGGGCATATGCTCGAGTTGCTCACTCGTACCTGATTTCGATACTCCGGGCGCGCCGCTGTGGCTCTAAGTTTCTAGGCGAAGCTGACTGCAGGAGGTCCCCGTGTATTTGCGCACACTGCTGATTGTTTTAGTTCTCGGTGTAGTGGTTATTTTCGCGTTATTGAATTGGAGTGTCTTCACCGCGCCGACCACTTTGTCTATCGGCTTTACGACAGTCGAGGCGCCTCTGGGACTCATCTTGCTTGGCGCGATCGGCGCGCTGACCTTGTTGTTTCTTATCTATTTGGTTTATCTCCAGGCGAGTGCGCTGATGGAGAGCCGGCAATATTCACGTGAATTAAAGAACCAACGTGAGCTTGCCGATCGTGCCGAAGAATCGCGTTTTACCGAGCTGCGCTCGTCCTTGGAGACCGAGTTACGGCGAATAGCCGATCAGATGGCCGATTCTAACACCGCTATGAATACGCGCTTGGACGGACTGGCTCACGATCTACGCTCGGCCATCGAGCAGTCAACGAACTCATTATCGGCGTACATCGGAGAAATCGAAGATCGCCTCGAGAGGACCGGTGGCAGTCTCAAAGCGAATCCCAGCCGAGACCTATAAAACTGGAGCGAATGCGCGACTCCGCTGCGCAGAAGAATTAGATTGGCTGTCGTTTCGTCCTTTTGCGCTCCGTTCTTCTATCCTTTGCGTTGACATAGAGCGACCCCAATGATACCGGCAAGGCCTGGTGTGGTTTGAAATTACTCGAATTCAAGATGAAGGGTGTGCGGTTTTATGAGTGAAATCGTTTCGATGCTCCGCATGCTCTGGTTTTACTTGAGAGTTGCTGTTGTTTTAATACTTTTGTTTTGTCACTCCAATTTTGGCGGCGGCGCGACTCGAACCGCTGACGGTGTTTAAGCTGTTCGTTTAACCCGGTACAGGCCGAACGAGATCGGCTGTTGAGTCATCGTCAAAGGCAAAATACAAGAAGATCAAAAAATTCGGAAAGAGAGGCAAAAGCATGCTCGATGGAAAACTGAGAATTGCGCCCACCTGTTATCACATGCTGCATCAGGTGCCAGTGATGACCGCGCACGAGATGAACTTTTTTTTCGATGAGGGCCTGGTGACGCCGCACGGGACGCTCGGGTACGAGATTTTGACCGAATCGATGGTGCCGTTCGGCCTAGAAAAATTGGGTATCTCACAGGCTATGAAAGAGAAAGCCGTCGATATTGCGCTCGACGTTCAATCGCGGACGGTTTTCTATCAGCGCGCCCGCGGCGCGGATCTGTACATTCTTTGCGGGTGGCGTAACCAGCACACGAACGTCTGGGTGGCGCCGCCGCATATCAAATCGCTGCAGGATCTCAAAGGGAAACGGGTCGGCATCAGCGATTTCAACAGCATTCGTCACTGGGCAATCCAAATCCAACTCAAAAAGGCCGGATTGGATCTCGAGCGCGATATCGAGTGGGTAAGACTCGGTGTCAACTCGCGTTTTCATGTGGATGCGATCCGCAACGGCAAAGTCGAATGTGCCCCGGTGCCGCCATGGAGCGCCGAGGATCTCAAGAAGGAAGGGTGCAATGCGCTGGTTTCCCCTGCGGATCAATATCCCGATGGCCGCCCCGAAAGGATCATTGCCGCCACCGGGCGGATTCTCGAAGAGCGGCCGGATCTGGTGAAGAGCTTTCTCCGAGCGATGATTCGAAGCTATTGGTTCATTCGTGACATGCCCAAAAACTACGAATACGTGAACAATCTGGAAAAGCGGCTGCGGCTCAAGAGCGCCGATCCCGAAGAACGGGTGGTGACGCACTTGCGCACGCCGCGCGATCTGGAGGCGATGCCGTTTCCACTGAACGGGCGTGCCACCGGATTCGAGGACATGCTCAAGGAAGAAGAGCGGCTCGGCGAGCTCAATTACGAAGTGCTGCCGATCAAGGAAGTCGCCGCACAGGATCTGGTCGACGAGGCTTTCAAAGAATTGCGCGCGCGCAAGGAGCTCGCGGAAGAGTACGAGCGTGTGAGCCAGGTCGAGAAGCGTTGGGGATATTAGGCCGAATTTGGATCTCAGATCGCAATTGCTGAATCGTTGAAATCTATGATCGGACTCAAGCGAATATTCTTTACTCTTGCCGGTTGTTTAACGGTCTCATTGTTGGCGAATTCGGTCGTGGGTGCACAGTCGGCGCAGGAGTTTTACGCTGGTAAAACCATCACGATGCTTGCCGGCTCCTCGGCCGGTGGCGGCACGGATCAAACCGTGCGGTTACTGGCGCGCCACCTCGAACGGTATATTCCCGGAAAACCTTCGATCGTCGTCGTCAATAAACCGGGCGCGGGGGGCCTGATTGCGGTCAATGAGCTCTACAACCTGCGCAAACCGGACGGCTTGACGATGAGCAATATCAATACGGGCGCCATCTTTGCCGTTGCCGGAGGGAACGACGCGATCAAGTTCGACCTCAGAAAAATTATTTATATCGGCCAGGCGCTTGATGAGGCGCAGACGGTCTACGTGCGCTCCGCGACTGCCTACACGAGCTTGGAAGCGATTCGGAAAGCGAACAAAGAGGGTAAGCAGCCGCGCATGGGCGCTCAAGCGCTCGATCACACGAGCAGCTTTGTGGTTAAAGTGGCCGAACAAATACTCGGCCTCGATTTTCACGTCATCCCGGGATATCCGGGCACGCCGGAAATTCTTCTCGACATCGAGCGTGGCGCCCTCGACGGGCGCGCCCAAGGAACCGGTTCGTTACTGGCCACCCGGCGGGAATGGCTCAGGAGCGGTTACATTACGCCGCTTATGACTTCACGAAAAAAACGGGATGCGCGGATACCGAAGGTACCCAGCATTCTGGAATTAGCGCCAGCGGGAAGCCAGGGATTGATCAGCGCGCTTGCAGCGGCGCAAAATATCGGCCGCGCAATTGCGGTCCCACCGGGTGTCCCGGCGGAGCGGGTCAAAGTGTTGCGCGATGCCTTCGCCGCGATGACCAAAGACGAGCAGTTTTTGAAAGAAGCAGAAAAGATTGGTCTGGAGTTGGGTTTGATCCGCGGCGAAGACCTCAACCGCGATATTGACAACACCCTTTCCGACAAACGCATGATGGATCTATACCGCACGATTGCCTCGGCGAAGTGAGAATAGGTTCGTAATCAGTTGTCAGTTGACACGAACTCAAACGGAGGCGGAATAGGACTGATCACTGCGAACTGATGACTGACAACTGCGTATGAGCTCCCTGGCCATTCTCATCGATTTCGGCAGTACTTTCACTAAACTGGTTGCGGTGGATCTCGAGCGCGCCGAGTTGATCGGCCGAGCTCAAGCGCCATCCACGGTTGCGACCGACGTGCGTGAGGGACTGCTCCAAGCGCTTGCGCTTCTGCACGCGCAGCACCGTGTCTTCGATCACCAACCGAAAGAGCTCTCGGTGCTCGCTGGCACGACCGTTCTCGCCTCAAGCAGCGCGGCGGGAGGATTGCGGATCGCTGTCGTCGGCAATGTCCCAGGATTAACCGTCGAGGCCGCCAACCAAGCCGCGCTCGGCGCCGGCGCCAAGATCGTCGGCTCCAGTGCATTCAAGCTTGCGGCTGGCCAGATCGTCGAAATCGAGCAGTTGCGGCCGGATATGATTCTCTTGACCGGCGGCGTGGATGGCGGCGATACAGCGACAATTCTGCACAATGCGCGGGTGCTTGCCGATTCGGCGCTTTCAGTGCCGGTGGTTGTCGCCGGTAATCAGACGATCGCCGACGAGGTGACCGA
>DATIEH010000301.1:0-2592 GCA_035455905.1 Binatia bacterium
TCAGCCAACGAATTCGGCACCGTTGAGGAAGCAAAGGCGATGCTCAAACGCGCGGTCGTCGCGGTGCAACAGGACAAGATCGCGGCGATTGACAAGTTTAACTACAATGATCAGCAATTTCGCGATCGCGATCTCTTCGTCTTCTGTTTCAATGGCAAAAACGGCAAATACACCGCCCACGAGGCCATGATCGGCCACGATGTGAGAACCTTCCGGGACGCCAAGGGTCAGCCGGTCGGGCAACACATGTATGAAATCGCGGCTGAGGGTAAGACTGTCAGCGTCGATTATATGTCGCCGGTACCTGGATCGGCCGAACTCGCGCTCAAGCGCGCTTATCTGACGCGCGTTGGGGACCAAGTGTGTGGGGTGAGCGCTTATCAGTTTGAGCTCACGCCGAAGTTAAGCACCGCTCTCAAAGAGAGGGCTGCGATGGAAACATTTTTTATGTCCCTGACGCTATCGTCGCTCACCGGGCCGCAAGTGCTGTTTGTCAGTCAACCGAAGCCATGGAAGAACGAGTTGGCATGCGTGCACGCGTTGCCAAGGATGGAAGGCGCTGTGAGCCGGTTAATTCAATACGATGCGTCGGCGCTCGATCTGTTTGGGACAACGACCGGCCATCCACTCAAGCCGGGTTACTTTGTCAGCGAAGCCGAATGCAGTAGATCTGCGGAGCCTGGTCCATAGGTCAGAGGCGCGTCCGGTCCGATATGTCGCTCATGGGTCATCAAAGCAGACATTCAAAACTGAAAAAAGAGAACTCGGCATGATGGCCGAGTTCAATCTGTAGCACCGATGTTTGGGCCAAACCAAAGAACTACCGCGGCAGGCCCTCTACGGCGAATGTCCGAGTCTTTGCGTATTTATCGCCGATCTTCAGGGCTTCTCCATATTCGGGTGAGCCGTACCAGGCTTTTAGCTGGTCAAGGCTGTCCCAAAGGGCGATGGCGACGCGCGATTTTGGTGGTTCGCCCTTTATCGCGACAACGTTTGTACTTCCCGCAAGCAGATGACCACCGTACTTCTTAATCGACGCGCGCGCGAGCGGCACGAATTCCTTCGTGTATCCTTCGATGTTCGTCACGTCGATTTCCGACACATGATAGACGGGCAGCTTGGCTTGGGCTTGGAGCGCTTGAACCGCTGCACCACCGAGAGCAATTCCAGCAATAAGCGCAGTGAGAATTTTGGTATTCATTCGATCCCCCTATTACAAAGCTTCCAGCTACCGAAGTTTGTCTGCTGCTTTTTGAATTCCCGCCTGCGCACAGGCTTCATCTTTGTCACCCCCGGGCGCCCCGCCAACTCCGACCGCGCCGATAACTTCGTCGCCGACTTTGATGGGTAGCCCGCCGCGAAGTGCGATGACATTATTCAGTTCGGTCAGAGCGGCAGAACCTGAATTTTGTTGAACGCGTTCTGCAAATGCACCGCTTGGAGCCCGGAACATGGCGGACGTGTATGCCTTTCGTTGACTGGCCTCGAGCAGATGTGGATTGCCGCCATCATCACGCAGGACTGCTTTGATCTGACCGCTTCGGTCTACGACCGTCACCGCTACGTGATAGCCGTCATTGCGGCATTGCATCATCGCAGCCTGGGCGATCTCCTGCGCCACTGCAGCCGACACTTGCTTTTCAGTCACAACTTGTGCCGCCGCCGGAGAAGCGGCAATCAACAACGTGGCCAGTGCGTACAATTGGTACCTGACTTTCATCGCAGTCCCTCTCTATGTTGAAGGCGAGCCTCGAGGGGATGAAACACCGGAAAACCCGTCCTATTCCCCGGCGCGTCCAGCGGATGGAGGTGTCCGCTTCGGGTTAGGATTGGACGTGTGCAGTGCAAACGCTCATGTCTAAGGGTCATTGCAGTGCAAAAGGGTATATCCGCTCCAGCCCGGAAAGCGGACAAAGTGTGAGCATGATTGCAATTTGGATGCAGTTTCTTACAGACCCATAACAAGTATAGTTGCTGATGCGCGCTGTCGCTTGCCTGCTCGCCGTCCTCTACCTTGCCGCCGCGAGTTTCGCGCAGGAAAAGCATTTGATAGATCCGATGCTTCCCGGCTCGCTCAATCCCAAGCCCTTGCCGCCGCTGAAAAATCCCGACGCGCCGTCGACGCCGGCCAAAGAGCTGTTCGCGCGCAAGTCGACGCCGTTTCCCGGCCCGCCGCGCCCGATCGGCGGCGATTTCGCCGGCTGCCTCGCCGGCGCCGTATCACTGCCAATGACCGGACCGACCTGGCAGGTCATGCGGCCGTCGCGAAACCGCAACTGGGGCAATCCGCAACTCATTCGCTTCATCGAACGGCTTGGCACGAACGCAAAAAAGGTTGGCTGGAATGGTCTTTTGGTTGGCGACATGTCCAACCCGCGCGGTGGGCCGATGCTTTCCGAGCACACAAGCCATCAAATCGGTCTCGACGTCGATATCTGGTTTGCGCCGATGCCAGACCACGTACAAAGCCGGGAGGAGCGCGAGTTCGCTTCGGGCACCGATTTGGTCGCGCCCAATCTCCGCGATGTTGATCCGGAAGTGTGGACACACCGGCATACTGCGCTCATCCGAACGGCTGCGCAGGATCCGGTG
>DATIEH010000302.1:0-7211 GCA_035455905.1 Binatia bacterium
CGAGTAGCGCGAACGGCGTATCGAGGGAGACACTAGGTGATGGCGTATTTGGCCCTCGTTTGCTCTCGCAGCTGGGCGAGCTTTTGCGAAGTATCCACTGCGTAATGAGGTGGATTGCGAAGCGCTTTTAAATCGTCCGGCAGTGCTGCGAAATCGGCGGCGAAGCGCTTGCGGTTTTCACTCAAGCTTGGGCTCTGCGCCGTTCTTCGGCCCTTGTCCATAGCTTCTTTGAGCAAAGTCTCACCGTCGATTTGCTCGCCACGCAATCCGATCGTGTCTCGAGCAAAATTTCCACGTTCATTACGTGTCCGGAAGATTTGTTTTCGGCCTGGAGAGGAAGCTTTGCCGGTGCTCAGTTTTAGCACTGCCGCGCGGTTATATTCGACGAGTTTGTAAGCCATATCCATCCAGGGCGCATCCGCAGAGGTGCCCATTCGAGTGCCTATTCCATAGCTGTCAAACGGCACATCCGCTGCGGCGAGTTCTGCAAGATCGTATTCGTCAAGCCCGCCGCTGCCGATGATTTTTATGTCGGGCAGATTGGCATCGTCGAAAATTTTTCTGACCTGGCGGGCAAGGTCGGCTAAATCGCCGCTATCGAGGCGCACTCCAATCAGCGTTTCTCCGCGAGTGGCCATCTCCTTTGCAATCTGAACAGCATTGCGCGCGCCCTGAAGCGTGTCGTAGGTATCGATCAGCAGGATCGCGTTATGCGGGAAGCTACGAACGTATGCGCGAAAGGCGTCGATTTCGTGTTCGAAGCTCGAAATAAAGGAATGCGCCATCGTGCCGACGATCGGAATCCCGTAGGCTTTTCCCGCCATCACATTGCTGGTACCCACAAAGCCCGCGAGATAACTCGCGCGCGCCACCTTCATGCCGGCATCCGTGCCATGGGTGCGGCGCAGCGCAAAGTCCACCAGCGGACGGCCACCCGATGCATGAACGCAGCGAGCCGCTTTGGTGGCGATCATCGTTTGCAAATGAAGTTGGTTGATGATCAAAGTTTCGACGATTTGGGCCTGAATGATGGGCGCGGAAAGCTCCAGTAACGGCTCCTCTTTGAAGACGATTCTGCCTTCGGGAATAGCCCAAACGTCACCGGTAAAGCGCAGCTCGGAAAGATAGCGGAGAAACTTTTCTGAAAATAGCTTTTGCGCCGCAAGATATTCGATGGCGTTGGCGTCAAAGGCAAAGTCTTCGAGGAAATCGAGCACGTCGTCCAGGCCCGCGCAGACGAAATAACCTCGATCGGGTGGGTAGGAGCGCACAAACACACTGAATGTCGCCTCTGCGAAGCGCTTTTCGGCGAAGTAGCTCTGCGCCATAGTCAGCTGATAAAGATCAGTCAGTAACGTGAGGTTGTTTCGCTCAGGCATGGAGGAGACAGGTTTCACGACGTGATTTATGGGCCTATACCCGCTAGTCCTATTCCAAGAAGTCTAATGAAAAGGCCCAAACGAGTAAAGCAAGGCGACTCCTAGAGTTGATTTATCCACCCCCTTTTGTTAAGGATTTTCACTGGTAGATGAGACGAACTGGCGGGTAATAGGAGGGCATTGATGTTCACCGACAAAGTTGAGTTGAAAGATTTCGAGAAGCAGGATCCGGAGTATCAGGACCTGTTGCGCCGGGTGCTCGCGATCCAAGCGGATTGCGAAATCGGCGGCCCCAATCTTTATGTCAAGGACATTTTGCCCAATGCGCCGACGAAATTGGATCAGTTGATCGTGGCGCGCACGGCGGCGGAGGAAATGGATCACTTTCGAAAGATGGCTCGCCTGGCGGGCGATATCGGCGTCGACGTTTCATATACGCTCAGCCGTCCCAATCAGGAAAGATACGTCGAGGCGTTCCGCGGCAAGATTACGACCTGGGAAGATTACGCCGTATTCGGTTTTCTAATCGATCGAGTAGGTCGGTTCCAACTGGAAGAGTTTCTCGGGTGCACTTATCTGCCGCTGGCTCGCGTCGTCGAGGATCCGGATATTATCCGCGAGGAGGAGGGTCATGTGGATTTCGGCACCAACGCGAGCGCCGAGTTTGCGGCCAAGGGTGGAGAATCCAAGGAAAGAATTCAAAAAGCCATCGACCACTGGTACGTAAAGGGTCTGGACATGTTCGGCAACTCAAAATCCTATCGTTCCGAGCGTTACATGTTCTGGGGATTGAAACGGCGGCCAAACGCCGTGGCGCGCCAGCAGTACAAAGATGAGATCGATGCTTTGATTTTGAAGATGGGTCTTACATTGCCGGACCCGAACAAGGGCAGACTCTATACATAAGCGAGAATGACCATGGAACCCGCACCCAATACGGAAGCATTAGACCAGCAGTTCAAAGAATTTATTCAAGCCCTGAAGAAAGCGGTGGGCGCGGGCATACCGCATCTCAAGGACGATCCAAAGATCGTCGACCAATCGATCGCCGACTGCAAAGAGATTTTGGATGTGGTGATGGAGGGCAACGTAAAAGAGTGGCTCTCGTAACCGACTGAACCCGGGCGGTCAGAGCCGGCCGCTTCCGATCCGATCTTTGTCAAAGGCGCCTTAATATAGAGGCGCTTTTGTTTATTGGCCGCCGAAATCCTATCAGGAGATGAAAAATTGAACGTCGTCGTTTGCGGCAAAGTGATTCCCGCAAGTACCGTGACCATCGAAATCGATCCGAACACCAAGCGCATGGCGCGTAAGGGTGTGCCCCACGAACTCGATCCCGCGGCGGCAAGCGCGGTCGAGGAGGGTTTGCGCCTGACCGAGAAGCACGGCGGAACCGTGACCTTGATTACGATGGGGACCAGCGATGCTACCATCGGCATCCGTAATGCGTTGGCGATGGGCGCGGCGTCGGCGGTGCATATTTTGGATGATGCTGTTGCCGGGTCCGATACGTTGGGCACGGCGAAACTTTTGGCGGCGGCGATTAAAAAGCAAGAGTTCGATCTGGTTATCTGCGCGACCGAAAGCAGTGACAGCTATTCCGGCATCGTGCCCGGGCAGATCGCCTATTTTCTCGGCGTACCACCGGTAACGTTCGCCAAAGAGATCACGGTCGACGGCAATCAGATTACGATCAAACGACAGAGCGAAACTGGCTATGATGTCGTCGAGTCGACCTTGCCCGCGTTGGTAGCCTGCAGCAGTGGAATCAACGAACCGCGTTATCCTCAGCTTAAAGGTATCATGGCCGCGAAGAAAAAAGAGATCAAAGTCTACAAGGCTGTGGATCTCGGTTTATCGCCGGATGAGGTCGGCGAAAAGGGCGCGCGGGAAAAAGTTCTCTCCATCGGCCGACCGGCAAAGCGCCAAGCCGGCAAAGCGGTAACCGACGAAGGCGAAGGCGGCAAACAAATCGCAGATTTTCTCGCTGAAATAAAGGTGATCTAAGTGGCGGACACAATCTGGGTATACGCTGAAATCAGCGAGGACAAAATAACCACGACCACTTTGGAGATGCTCGCCAAGGCGTCCGAAGCCGGCAAAGCGGAGGCGATACTCCTGGGCCCCGCGCCCGCGGATGCCGCCCAGACGCTCGCTAAACATGGGGCGAGCAAGATTTACCATTGCGAGGACGCGATCTACACCGACTATTTGACTTTACCGGCGGCCGAGACGGTCGCCGGTTTGATTCAGAAGCAGAGTCCCGCGGTTATGCTCTTCGCATCGAGTTATTCCGGCCGTGATCTGGTCGCCAATCTGAGCGCGCGGCTCGACTGCGGCGCGATCACCGATGTCGGCGATTTCCAACTCAAGGACGGGAGCGTTGAAGCAACGATCCCCGCGCTCGGCGCGAGCTATCAGAACACCAGCACCTTGGTGAGTGAGGGCACAAAGCTTCTGGTCGTGCGGCCGAAGTCTTTCGAGCCCAAACTCAATGAGCAGCCACTTAGCGTCGAAGAAATTCCCGCGGCTTCCGACGAAACACTGCGCAAAGTGCACATGAAAGAGCGCGTGGTCGTCAAGCGCGAAGGTCCTTCACTGGAAGGCGCCAAGATCGTTATTTCGGGAGGTCGGGGACTCAAAGGCGAAGAGCAGTTCGCAATTTTAAAAGACCTCGCCGAAGTGCTTGGCGGTGCTGTCGGCGCGAGCCGGGCTGCGGTGGATGCCGGGTGGGTTCCCTATGCGATGCAGATCGGACAGACCGGCAAAACCGTCAAACCAGACGTCTATTTTGCGATCGGAATCTCGGGTGCTGTACAACACCTGTCGGGAATGAAGACCTCCAAATACATCGTCACGATCAATAAAGACCCCGAGGCGCCGATCTTTCAGTATTCGGACTTCGGAATCGTCGGCGATCTCTTCAAAGTGGTGCCGCAGTTGATCGAAGAATTAAAAAAGCGCAAAGGCGTTTGAAGCTTTTCGGTCAAAGCGTCCTAGAGCCGTCAATCACCAATCGAATTGACTCAGCACGAAGATGTTCGTGTGGCTATGCTCGCCCACAGAAAATGAATTCCGCCTAGATTTTCGCTAAAAGCACGTGGGAATGACAGGCTAATCCTGGACACGCGGGTCATGCGTTGGGCGTGAAAGTTTTGCGAGAGGCTACTTCGAATTACGGGAGAAAGATTTCTCACTTTTTCGAGCTGACAGGGATTGTCACGATCATTAACAGGGAAAACGCGGTGCCGTCTTAGAGTCGACTCGTATTCCCATTCTAATCGGGGCCGAGTCGACTCGGGATCCTTTCATTCAACAGCATTCCGCTTAAAAAATCCTTCGCGTTCGAGTTCGTCGTACAGGGTCGTATCGAGGAAATTCGCCGGAGCCACGTGCAGCGCTTCTTGGCCTAGTCCTTTCAGCAGTCCACGCACCCCGTCGGGATCCACGCGTATGGTTTTCTGTAAGTGCTTCTGTCCGTAACTGCGGTAGACTTCGTTGAGGATTTCAGGGTCGTCGACGCGGACATACTTGGCGAGGATTTTTAGCGCTGTCATTTTATCGCTACGGGTTTCTTGGACCGCTTCATGATAGGCGCGAAGCACGCGCAATACAGTGTCGCGGTTGGTCTTGATGAAAGAGCGGCGGGTGCTGAGCGGCGAGTTGACGTACGGTATGCCATACTCCGCGGCATCCACTAATTCTCGTAAGCCCATCTTGACGCCGCGCAGATTGCTCGGAGCGGAAATCATACCGCCGTCGACGAACCCTTTGCTGACAGAAACCATCAATTCAGGCATTCCGCCACGGATTCCCAGGACGGTTAGGTCTTTGTTTCGCTGCAACCCCCAGCGCTCGAGTAGTAAGCTCAGGACGAGGTCTGGAGAATCGCCGAGATTTGTCACGCCGATTTTCTTGCCCTTGAGATCCTCCGGTCGGGAAATTTCCGGACGGGTCATCAATGAAAATACCGCGACGTTGATGGTGTTCGCGATGATGGCGAGGTCGGCCCCTCGAAGGGTAGAGCGCACGACTGCAGGCGGAGAAGCGCGCACGAACTGAACCTCGCCCGCGAGCAACGCCTCAATGGCGACGCCGCGGATATAGGCAAGCTCGACATCAACGCCATATTTTTCGAAGAGTTTTTTGTCTTTTGCTACCCAGAGCGGCAGCATGGCGCCGCTGATCGAGCTATAAGCGATGCGGATGGGTGCGGCGTGACCGACGTTCGTAGCGAACGCGCAAGCCATAGCCGCGGCGATCGATATCAACAGCTGAAAAGCTTGATCGAATCGAAGTGAGGAACTCCTGCAAAGGAGGCGCGACCCTCGTCTGCGTACCGCCTGAGAGCCGCCCGATGGGCACGATCGATTCGTGATTCGTGCCGTCAAGCTTATAGTCACGAACACTCTGTAAGCAATCGACGCGTGGCATCACGCGGCGATGCCGGTCGCGTCACACTTCAATCCCTGCACTACATACGCCATGTAAATGCAGTCGGCCATAACCCGGCGCATATTGTTCTTCATCAACTGCGCGTTGATACAGGCTTCCTGAAGTTCTTTGGTATTTGCGTATTTTTTTAAAACTTCTTTTCGAATTACGCCGTGCTCGACGTCTACGTCGGCGTGCAGTTTGTAAAAAGTGAGCGCGTCGTCGGGCACCCAGGAGTAATGTTTGCGAAAGGTCTCGAGGTCGCGCGTCATCGCTTTGGCCGTGTCATCACCTTCCGAGACGGCGACTCCTAAGAGCCAGGACGTCTTGAACGCCGCATTGGCAAAGCTGTCCACGGCAAATTTCACGCCGTAAAGCGGCTCGGAATTGCGGACAAATTCCCGGTTCATACCCATACCGACGCAGACGTCGAGCCAATATTCGGGATGCGGCTTATGCTTGCCGCCGATCAGATCTTCGCCTTCTTCTTCAATCGCTTTGGGGAGCCACATCCGTCGGACCTCGACGTGCGGACAGTTGTAGAGAATGGAATATTCCTTGATCGGCACCTGCTTGGTGAAATAATAACGTTCTTTGGCCCAGCCCTGAAGTTGCTCCTTAGTACATTTGCCTTCGCGAAAAATCGCTTCCCATGGATGCGGCGGCCGCTGGTGATCCTGCTTATTGACTGCAAAAAAGGTCTCGACGAATTCGTCGGGCGTGAGCTTGCGATCGAGGCTGAACATTCCCTTTCCTTTCGGTGTGCGAGGGCGCAGCATGCTGTGCCCTTAGCGAGATTTTGCGCAATCAGGCCTGCGCGGTTTCGCGGTAATGGCCGATGGCGTCCATTAAAGGTTTGTCCGACATCACGAAAAAGATTGCCGGATCTTTAGAGGTGTTCTCGTGGCGATGAAAATTCCACAGCGGCACGACGAACGAATCGCCTTGTTCCCATTCGTAGCGTTGGTCGCCAACATAACTAACACCACTACCGCGCCAAACGTGATAAATCGTCGAGCTGGTGTGACGGTGGCTTTTGGTCTTCTCTCCGCCACGTAACATGTGAATTTGGCAAGCCATGGTGGGCAATGTCGGGCCGCCGGTAACCGGATTCGCATAGTCCAGGACGATGCCGTCGTAGGGATCGCCGGGCTGCTCGCCGACTTTGTTCAAAGCGTTCTCGGTGTCGGCCCATTTGTAACAGAAAGCGGGAGGCTGAACGGAATCCTGTTTCACCCATGCCGGGCGAAGAGCACCGACGGTAGCAAGAGTGTAACCCTCCGGCTTGCTCACCGGTTGTTTTCTGCGCGGATCGGGCTCGTGAAAATCGGTTTCCAATAACCTGACCAGTGGCGCGTCAAGACCGTCGAGCCACATCATGGTTTCACCGCGATTTTC
>DATIEH010000303.1:0-8804 GCA_035455905.1 Binatia bacterium
CGTAAAAAAGAGAGCGAGAAAGATTAATCTGTACGATGTAATAAATGGTTCGGCTATCTCGGCGAAATCAAGGTTGGGGTGATGAAGGCTTCGACCAACGCGGCGGCTATTAGCAACGGAATGATGACGGTGAAGAAATAACGCAGGCCCTGAACCATCTCGGCGCCGGAATGTATCTCGAAATTGCCGGCCAGACGCCGCACTCCATGATATCCAATGCTCAAGCCGATGCTGGTGCCGAGAAAAACCGCCGGCAATTCGAGAACACCGTGCGGTAGCAAGCTAAGCAGTGAGATCCATGGACCGCGAGTGGCGGACGAAACTGACCAGGCAACGCCAAGCGCAATGCCGTTGGCTAACAGAAATATGGTTGGAACAATTCCCAGTACGATTCCGAGCACGATCGCCAGCAGTGTCTTCACGGCGTTATTAAAAAAGATCGCCCCGGCAAGCTTGAAACGTGGAATCCCGTCAAAGAGCTTCACGAATGTAGCAATCGTCTCCTGGAAGTAGTCAGTGAGAGGAGGAAACCTGGAGACGATGATCAAGCCGATGACAAACCCGGCGCCAAAGATAGCCAAGCTCGTCCTCAAATAAGGATAGAGCCCCACAGTGTAGGCGCGCCGTTCTTCTGATCTCATGATAACCATCTTGCTGTGTATCTTCTGTGTCGAAATTGAAAGAAGAGTTTTCGCCGGCCAGAATGACAGTGGAATAAGCTCCTGGACTCAGGGTAGCAGAATGCGCGGATATATACGATGGTCAATTGTTGCCGAGCATTCGTTACTGTTTTTATCCCTCAACGAAATTATGGTATTTCATCAAGAGATTTTTTGTGCGCTGAGGGCCAGAGATAGATGAAGATCAAACGCATTGGTTCGCAGGTCGTGCGCTTGCCGGTGGAGGAACCGCTCGCCGGCGGCCCGGCGTACTCGCGCTCGAATAACCTGTTTGTCACAGTCCGTCTCGAGACTGAAGACCGCATCGAAGGGCTCGGTGTCACTTTTTTTGGCGGCATGCTGAGCAAAACGCTGAAGTGCGCCGTGGAGCAGCTCGGCGAGTTGATGATCGGCGCCGACCCGCTTCAGATTGATCCGCTAACGCAAAAACTCCGCACTGCGGGTGCGAGCGCCGGACCGGGTGGGATTCTTACATTGGCGATATCGGCCATTGACATGGCGCTCTGGGATATCAAAGGAAAATATCTCGGCCAGTCGCTTGGCACGATGCTCGGCGGCTTGCGCGACCGAGTGCCGACCTATGCGAGCGGCGCGCTAGTGCGCGCCTATACGCTGGATCATCTGTTAAAGGCGGCGCCGCTGCTAGTGGAGAAGGGCTTCAGACAAATGAAGACGCAATTAGCGCTGCCGGACGAGACGACGCCGGAAAAGGAAGTAGAGCGAGCACGGCGCGTACGCGAGGCGGTTGGTCCCGACATCGACTTAATGTGCGATATCAACCAGCGCTGGTCTGTGCACCAGGCGATGGAAATAGGACGACGCGTGGAGGATGTGCATTTTTTCTGGCTAGAAGACGTGACGGCGCACGATGACTATACGGGACTGGCGCGAGTGGCGGATGCACTGATTACGCCCCTAGCCGGCGGCGAGTGCTTGTACGGGATCACGCCATTTCGCCACATGATCGAAGCTCAGTCAGTCGATATCGTGATGATCGATCTCAACCGTGTCGGTGGCATCTCGAATTGGATGAAGGTGGCGGCAATGGCTGAGGCTTTTAACCTGCCGGTCGTCAGCCATTTACTTCCCGAGATTCATGTTCACCTGATCGCGGCGGTTCCCAACGGGCTGACCGTGGAATACATGCCGTGGTCGTTCCGGCTGTTCGAGGAAGTGCCGGCGCCGGTCAACGGCGAATTGGTGGTGCCCAACAAGCCCGGCCTTGGTCTCGAGTTTAGCCGAGAAATCGATCGCTATGTTGTTGGTTAAAAAGCGCAATTCGCTCAGGAGGTGATCATGACTACGGACTGGCGCCGCCACGGCGTAAGAATCATTTCCAGTAGCAAGCTTGATCTCAATACGCCCCAAACTCCGGGTATGACGCGCGCAGCAGCGATAAACCGAGCGATGGCGGGCGCCAATAAACTCTGGGCCGGCACAGTGAATATTCATCCGAACGCTAAGACCGCGCCGCACCATCACGGCGAATTGGAAAGCATTATTTATATTATTAGCGGCAGGGCGCGCATGCGCTGGGGCGAGCGGCTCGAATTTCTCGCGGAGGCGGGTCCTGGCGATTTTATTTTCGTACCGCCGTTCGTGCCCCATCAGGAGATCAACGCCAATGCCAACGAACCACTGGCCTGTGTGGTCGTGCGTAGCGATCAGGAGCCCGTGGTGGTCAATCTCGACATTCCGGCGATCGAATCGCCGGAAGAAATTTTTTGGGACGACTCGCTGCACAACAGATCCTAAGTCTCGCTCGAGACCGCTTAGCGCAGAAATGATTTTCAAAATTTTTAGGGCGCTGCTTCGAACGTCAGTTTTAGTGGCGATCATGCCCGCTCTCACGGGAATCCACGCGACTGCCGCCGAAATGACGCAAGTACATGCCGGGTATGGCGGCATTGCCGGATATCAACTGCCTATCTGGGTAAACAAGGAGACTGGGATCAGCAGGAAATACGGCATCGACCTCGAGCCGCTTTTGATCAGCGGTGGCGCGCTCAATATGCAGGCTCTGCTCGCCGGGAGCGTTCAGATGAGCCAGAATTCGGCGTCATCGGCGATCCAGGCGGCGTTACGCGGTGCTCCCGTCGTTCTGGCTGCGGCGCTGGAAAATCGCATGCCGTTGCAGATCATTGCCCGCCCTGAGATAAAAACGCCGCAACAACTGATCGGAAAAAAGATCGGCATTCTTCGTTATGGCGGCTCGAACGATACTGGAGTGCAATGGGCATTACGGCGCTGGAAAATCGATCCGCGCCAGGTCACGGTCTTGCAGTCGGGCGCGACCAATGCGCGTATGACTGCGTTAACCTTAGGCCAGATCGATGCGACGATCTTGTCCTACCCGGAAATTCAGCTTGCGCGCAAGCTCGGCATGAACGTGCTCGCGGATATCGGTGACTTTAACGCTTATCCGAATACCTCGTTATTGTTCACTCGCTCCTTCATCGAAAAACAAAGACCCTTGGCAAAAAACCTGCTCCGTTCGCAAATCGAAGCGATTCATTATGTCAGGACCAACCGCGAAGGAAGCATCAAGGTTCTAAAAAAATATTTGCGTGTAGACGATGCCGAGGCGATCGCCGCCACCTATGATTTCTTCGCGCAGCGCACCGAGTTGCCGCCCCGGCCGAATTTTGAAGGCATCAAGTCGATTCTGACGGAAATGGGCGCTCCGCAACGCGCACCCGGTGACTTCGTCGATTTAAGCTTGCTCGATGAGATCGAAAGGGAAGGCTTCCTGCAGAGATTACGCTAGCGATAGCGAATGCAAGAATCACTCTAAATTATATTAAGTACTATATTAGGTAGAAAAACCGGCGACGCCGTGCTCTGGCAAAAGCCTGTGCGGTTCGATGGCTTCGACAGATGAAAGCCAAAAGCGGAATTAAACTTCTGGATGATCGTGAAGGTTCCGGCGAGCCGGCTAAGAAGGGCGATAAAGTCATTTACAATGTTCGCATTCATCTCAACAAGGGCGACGAAGTGCCGCTCAATGAACGCCAAGCTGAGTTTTTACCTGCAGGCATGCTGCGGACGGAAAATGGTCGTCGTTTGGTCGATCACGAACTGATCCTAGGGAAAAGAAGAGCAATTGCTGGAGTCGAATATGCGCTGATCGGCATGAAACCGGGCGGTTACCGTAAGGTGCGCCTGAGTCCTCATCTCGCTTATCGAGACGAAGGCCTCACCGATCTGATCCCGCCAAATGCGATATTGAAGGTTGAACTGTGGCTGCGCCAGATCGTTAAGATGTGAATCGCTTCGGGAGCGATCCAAAGAACTATTTCGATCGCGAAGAGTTGGCTCGATCACTGACTTTCCGTCATTCGATTCGGCTGGTCTGTTCGCCGGCAGTCTTATAGAATAGCCGGAAGCTAGGTTAATTCCCATGGCCGAGATTTTCATCAGCTACGCTTCGAAAGACCGCGCTCGCGCGGGGATGCTGGCGCAAGCGCTCGGTGCGCGGGGCTGGTCGATTTGGTGGGACCGGGAAATTCCTCTCGGGAAATCCTTCGATGAGGTCATCGAAAAAGCGCTGGCGGATGCCCAATGCGTCGTTGTCTTGTGGTCGGCGGTTTCGATTGCGTCCGATTGGGTTCGTAACGAAGCTTCGGAGGCAAAGCGCCGCGGCATCTTGATTCCAGTATTTATCGAACCGGTAGAGGCGCCCCTGGCATTCCGGCTTTTGAACGGCGCCGATTTGCGGGATTGGCGCGGTGATCCCGAGGAAAGCGAGTTCAAGCGCCTGGTCGAGCGCATAGCCGAATTGCTCGCCCACAGAACGGAGCCGGGAGCGGATCGAGAAAACCTGATAGAATCTCCGCCGGTTTATCGAGAGCGTCGGAACGATTCATCACGAACAGTGTTGCTCGCCATCGGCGCGATTGGAATTATCGGCGCCGGAATCGCCGGCTATTTATGGCGCGGCAACCAATCCGATTCTCGCCGCCCAGATTCGCCGATTTCAATCCCCAGAACGGCGGAACCCGAACTGGATAGCACCGATATGGAAAAGCGAATCCGCGATCTCGTCGGTTCGCTCGGCACGGCGATACCGGCCACTTCTCTGGCCAAAGGATTTCACGTGCCGGATCTTGGCTTCCGCATCGCTTACCTCACTCCCGAGCAAAGCGCATCGACGCTCGGGGCCATGCCCGCGGGAGCGGTAGTGATGGAAGTCGAAAGCGGTCGGCCGATGGCCAAGGCGGGGATTCACGTCGGCGACGTGGTGCTCTCGATCGGCAGCAGAAAAATCGCCAGCGAAGAGGATCTCCGTCAAGCGATCTTTAAAATCGGTCCCGGCAAAACTGAATACTCGTATCGGCGCGGCAGCGATACCCATACCGCGGCCGTCGATTGCCCGAGTTGCAGAGCGGAGTAACCGCTGCGCGGATAATCTAAAACGATGAAAAGCGGCAAACAGCGGCGCCAAGAAATTTCTGCGAGACGAAAGAAGCTTAAGTTCAAGCACGCCGTCATCGCGAAACCCGCCGAACGCGCCCGAACGCCCTGCAGGTTGATACCCGTTAACGAAACGTTGCTCGCGCCAAATAACAGCTATGGAGCTCCCGACTTCGTCGAAAGAGGTTACTACATCGATCGACCGTTTCGATGCGTTGACTGCGGCAAAGAAGAGGTCTGGACGGGAACTCAGCAGAAGTGGTGGTATGAAGTGGCTAAAGGATTCGCCTATTCGACGGCCGTTCGTTGCCGAGTTTGCCGGCGCAAGAAGCGCGAGCAAAGCGCGGAGTCTCGACGCATTCACCTGGAGGGGATCGAACGAAAAAAACACGCGCGAAATAAAGGCGAGGCGGAAAAATCTTCATGACATCAAGTTACGTTTGGTTTCACTGGGCGCTCATGTCGGCAGTGTTTGCGTCATTGACGGCAATCTTCGCGAAAATCGGTCTTGAAGGAGTGGATTCGGATTTTGCCACGATGATCCGGACTTTTATTATCTTGTTCTCTATTATCGGGTTCGTACTTTATGCCGGTAAATGGGTTGATCCACTTTCCTTGAGGCCCAAGACTTGGCTGTTCCTCACTCTTTCGGGATTGGCGACCGGGGCATCGTGGGTCTGCTACTTTCGGGCTTTGAAAATCGGTGATGCTGCGAAGGTGGCGCCGGTGGACAAGCTGAGTGTCGTCCTGGTCGCGGTATTCGCCGTAGCCTTTCTCGGCGAACGGCCGGCGCCCAAAGATTGGATGGGTATTTTTTTGGTCGCTTGCGGAGTTGTCTTGCTAGGTCTTAAAAAGTGAAGTGTTGTAGCTACATCGTGGAGGAAGGATGAATTTAGCAGCCGCGGCCGCCATCGTATTTTACTTGGCGTTGAATCTGGGGATTGCGTTTGCTGACCAAGCCACGGAAAAGCCGATTGTCGCTGCCGCTCAATCATGGCTTGGTGAAATCGATGCGGGGAATTACTTAAACAGTTGGAAGCGGGCCTCGAGCTATTTTCAGGGAGCAGTTACGGAGAAAAACTGGACCGACGCTTTAACTGGAGCTCGAAGACCGCTCGGAAAATTACTCGCACGAACATTAGTCAAAACCCAGAGCGCAACATCTCTTCCCGGGGCGCCCGACGGAAACTACCTCGTCATGCAATTCGATACGAGCTTCGAAAACAAGAAGTCCGCCGTAGAATTGGTGACTTTCGTGCGAGAAAAAGACGGAAGCTGGAGAGCCGCCGGGTACTATATCAAGTAAATCCGAAATCGATGGCCGTCACGTCCGAAAAAAATGTCAAGCGCTGTCCGTGGGTCGATCTGGGTAAGGCCGACTACGTGGCGTATCACGATCAAGAATGGGGTGTTCCGGTACACGACGATCGACTGATCTTTGAATTTCTGACTCTGGAGGGAGCACAGGCGGGATTGAGTTGGTATACGGTGTTGCGCAAGCGCGAAGCTTATAGGAAAGCATTCTCCGGCTTCGATCCCGAGAAAGTCGCGCGCTACGGCAAGCGCCAGATCGACTCGCTGTTGAAGAACGACGGCATCATCCGCAACCGGGCGAAGATTGCCGCCGCAATCAACAACGCGAAGAAATTTGTCGATGTGCAAGAGGAGTTCGGAAGCTTCGATGCTTACATCTGGCGTTTTGTGGAAGGCCGGCCAGTGGTGCACAATTTCCGGAGTTTAAAAGATTATCCCGCCACTAGCCCCGAGTCGGATGCACTGAGCAAGGATCTCAAGCAGCGAGGCTTTAAATTCGTCGGCTCAACGATCTGTTACGCCCATATGCAGGCTACTGGAATGATCAACGATCATGTCGTCGATTGTTTTCGCCGTCGGACTCTTATGCGCGCTCAACATGGATTTGCAAGCCGAGTTGCGGAGCGCGGCTAGACACCCGAGAACTCTACAATGCGCGTACGTCGGCGTCCGGTTGTCGGGTTTTATCCTGCGCGCCAAGCCGAATCATTCCTTCACTGCGGTTGGAGAAAAGTATTCCAATCGACTGACCGCCACATCGGACACGAACATGACTCCGGTATAGCGGGCGAACAGCGGTTTCAAACCCGCGAGAATCGGTTCCACCTGATCAGCGGCGACCACCGTCATGAGCATGACGATGCTGTCCATTTCGTTGAACATGGGATGGGCGGTGTGAAAACCGTGATGGCCCTTTCCCGAAATATTGTGGATGATGGTATAGCCGGTGGCTTTGTCGTCGAGCAGGTCGGTCGCAAACTTCAGGTGTTCGCCTTGGATGATAATTCTGATCTCTTTCATCGGATGCAGCGTTAGGTCCGTCATGGGTGCCCTCCTTCAAACAGGCTCTGACTCCTGTGCGGAATGCTGGCTCGCGATCGGCTTCCAGCCGAGTTTCGGGACATAGCGATAGCATATTCGTTCTTCCGGATCGACGGCGACAAGCGAAAGCCATTCGTTGTTGTAGAGCTTCTGCAAATGACGCTGATTGCGCACAATGTTTTCGATCGTTTCTCGCGGCGCTTCGACCAAGGTGAGGAGCCGCATCGCTTCATGATAGGGACGCGGCCCGCTCATCACGGTCTGCGCAGCGAGCCCAGTGCGTAAATCGCTCTGTGGTCCGGACATGATCCCCAAGCGGCCCACGACGTTGTGATAAATCTTGCTGCCGCTGCCGTAGACCTCCTGATCGACCGCTGAGAAGTAATGCTCCAGGTTGATCCACTGGCCGACGACTTGCGGGCCGGACATCACCACTTCGAGCAGCTTGCCATCCCGATCTCCTCGATAATCGTAGGAATGAAGAAATACTCGCCCGTCGAGTTGGACGCCGCGGGTGAGGGCGCGCCGGCCGATGATGAACGCCGCGTTGCCGGAAAGACCCCACTCTGGCCGCACTTGGCTCCAGTCGACGCTCCGCCGGCGGACCTGCCGTTTGGCTCGTGAAGCGCGGTGTAAAGTCCTGCCTTCCGGAAAACGCGCGTAGCGTTCCTGGCTGGCGCATGCGCCCGCCTTCTCCAGATCGTGCACCAGCTGCACCAGATCCTTGCGGTGGGTCGGTGGCAGATCTTCCAGATCGAACAGTTCCACGTCGTCAGTCGTGGTGTTGTGTTGGCCGGCAATGAAATAGGTGTCCTGCGGGATCGTGATGCCGTTTTCCGCGAGCTGCTCGCGCACCAGCGGACGATTGGCCATAATCGCGAGCACGCGCGCATTGGGCTTCCCCGAGTTGCCGCCGCAGGCGCCGCAATCCAGCGCCGCCTCGAACGGATTGTTTTCGGAGATACTGCCGTGTCCGCAAAAAAGCACCAGGCGAGCGAAGTTTCGGGTGAGCCCCATGATGCGCAGCGTGGTTTCAACCGTGAAGACCTGTTCGCTCAACGTGAACCCCGTGCGCGTGATCCGTTCCATGCGCGCGAACGAGGCGCCTTGATTGATGCCGTAGTGCTGTCGCAGGTCCTCAATGAAGGCGGTTTCTTCCTCCGGGGTGAGGGCAATGGCGCGCGCCTTGGGCGAAGGCTCGCCCACCGCTTCGTCGAGAGCGCGCCGGCGTAAAAATTCCAGCCGCTCGAGAGACAGGTTTAAATTGCGATCGCCGAATTTTTCCTGCAGCGCCCGACGGGTCACGGCACGCTGTTCTGCGGCGAGCATCTCCTCGACTTCTTCGCGGGATAATTT